>NZ_JANFNV010000040.1:0-34798 GCF_024436075.1 Aeromonas sp. JL9
ATGAGCGTTCACATTGGTCCGGAAATGGTGTTCACGTTGAACCGGAATCGGTGTTCATGATCGGCCGGAATATGCACCTGAACGGTCAGCAAGCGAGCGTCATCGTCGATTCCACCAATGGTAACGGCATCTCCGTCAAACTGGATTTGAACCCCTTCTTCAGCGAAGGGCTGGATCGTAATGACGTCGATGTACTCGTTGGCGCAGGCACCTGCGAAGGTAACATGGGTTCCTACTCCGAAGAGTACTCCAAGATGATGGGCAACCCGGTTTGCGGGTTGAGTCCAGCAGAAGTTGCTGCCATTCAGGAGAATAACTTCTGGATCATGCCGCAACTGAGTTTCAAAGTTGAATACACCTCAGACTTCGTCCAAAACGAGTTCGATCAAACGGCAAGCTACATCATGCACGTCACTCGCGCTCCGGTTGTTCCCTACCATACTGAAGTCACTCTGAAACCCCGTGAAGGCTCTACCTTCGGCAAGGTCTTCCTGGAGTGCCGTCGTACCGAAAACGGCCAGTCTGATGTCGTAGATTGTGCTGCGCTTCAGTAACCTCAACAGCCCGAGCATTGTGGCACTGCTTGCCACCATGCTCATCAGCTTCACTCCGGGCGCCTTGGCGCTCGGAGTCACAGAACACTACCGTGACTATTCGAACGCTGTATACGATGAGCAAGGGATGCTTGTTTATCGTATTTACGCCCGCGAATTTCATCGTGAACTCCTTCCCAAAAAGCTCTCGCTGCTCAGCCTATTCTCCATGCGCGCTGTCAATAACCAGCGATCACACTACGAGCAAGGTGTATTACTGCTGGGCGACTGCCCGCTCTATTTTGAAAAAGCCTATCTGAGCGAAATGAAACTGCGCCTCTATCGAGTTCATGGCACGCTGCCCGAAGGTAACGTGGTCGCAGCCGAGATGAGTTATCAGATAGCCACCCATGAAGTGGCAGGAGAAGACCTCACGTTCACCCCAACAGGTGAACAACGGCTGCTCCGAAAACGCCACTATCAAAAACAGCAACCTGTGCCACCTCGGGAATCATGCATTTCAGGATCGGCAGAACTTCCGTATAATCCCCGCCTGTATAAATAAACAGGAGTGGTGATGGACGTTTCAACCCTGCTCGACGGGCTCAACGACAAGCAAAGAGATGCCGTTGCGGCGCCCCGCAGCAACCTGCTGGTGCTGGCCGGTGCCGGTTCGGGCAAGACCCGGGTACTGGTGCACCGTATCGCCTGGCTGATGCAGGTGGAACGCTGTTCACCCTTCTCCATCATCGCGGTCACCTTTACCAACAAGGCGGCGGCCGAGATGCGCGGCCGGGTCGAGAAGGTGATCGGCGACGGCGTGCGCGGCATGTGGATCGGCACCTTCCACGGCATCGCCCACCGCTTGCTGCGGGCCCACCATCTGGATGCGGGCTTGCCGCAGGATTTCCAGATCCTCGACTCCGATGACCAGTACCGTCTCATTCGCCGGGTGCTCAAGGCGCTCAACCTCGACGAGAAGCACTGGGCCCCGCGTGCCGTGATGGGCTATATCAACGGCAAGAAGGACGAAGGGCTGCGCCCCGGCGACATCGACCTCTATGGCGACCCCGTCACCCGCACCTATCAGCAGATCTACAAGACCTATCAGGAGACCTGTGATCGCTCCGGTCTGGTGGACTTCGCCGAACTGCTGCTGCGCGCCCACGAGCTGTGGCTCAACAAGCCGCACATCCTCGAGCACTACCGCGACCGCTTCCAGAACATCCTGGTGGACGAGTTTCAGGATACCAACGGCATCCAGTACGCCTGGCTGCGGATGCTGGCGGGCAACAGCGGCAAGGTGATGATCGTCGGCGACGATGACCAGTCCATCTACGGCTGGCGCGGCGCCAAAATCGAGAACATCCAGCGCTTCCTGACCGACTATCAGGGCGCCGAGACCATCCGCCTCGAGCAGAACTACCGCTCCACCGCCAATATCCTCAAGGCCGCCAACAGCGTCATCGCCAACAACGCCGAGCGCCTTGGCAAGGAGCTGTGGACCGAAGGGGCCGAGGGCGAGCCGATTTCGCTCTACGCCGCCTTCAACGAGGTGGACGAAGCGCGCTTCGTGGTCGGCCGCCTCAAGGATTGGAAGGAAAAGGGCGGCCTCTTGGCCGACTGCGCCATCCTCTATCGCTCCAACGCCCAGTCACGGGTGCTGGAAGAGGCGCTGATGCAGGACGCCATGCCCTATCGCATCTACGGTGGCCTGCGCTTCTTCGAACGGCAGGAAATCAAAGACGCCATGGCCTACCTGCGGCTTATCAACAACCGTGGCGACGACGCCAGCTTCGAGCGGGTGGTCAACACCCCGACCCGCGGCATCGGCGATCGCACCCTCGAGATCCTGCGCGGCAACGCCCGCGATCAGGGGCTCAACCTGTGGCAATCGGCCAAGGCCCTGCTCAATGACAAGGTGCTGACCGGTCGCGCCGGTAATGCGGTGCGCGGCTTTGTCGAGCTGATCGACGCGCTGGAAGAGCAGGTCTCCCTGCTGCCACTGCACCAGCAGGCGGATATCGCCATCCAGAACTCCGGCCTCAAGGCGATGTATCTGGCGGAAAAAGGCGAGAAATCCCAGGCGCGGGTAGAGAACCTGGACGAACTGGTCACCGCCTGCCGCCAGTACCAGCGCCCGGACGAGCTGGAGGATATGAGCGATCTCTCCGCCTTCCTCGCCCACGCGGCGCTGGAGTCCGGCGAGAATCAGGCGGACGAATATGCCGACGCGGTGCAGCTGATGACCCTGCACAGCGCCAAAGGGCTGGAGTTCCCACTGGTGCTGCTGGTCGGCGTCGAAGAAGGCATGTTCCCCAGCCAGCAATCCACCGAGGAGTCGGGCCGGCTGGAAGAGGAGCGCCGTCTCTGTTACGTCGGCATGACCCGCGCCATGGAGAAGCTCTACATCTGTTATGCCGAGAGCCGCCGCATCTACGGTCGCGAGATGTTCCACAAGCCGAGCCGCTTTATCCGCGAGATGCCCGCCGAGTGTCTGGAAGAGATCCGGCTGCGCACTCAGGTCAGCCGCCCCACCCAGTACGGCCGCTTTAGCCAGAACGAGGTGCAGCAGAGCTTTGACGCCAGCGGCATCAAGCTCGGCCAGCGGGTGCTCCATCCGAAATTCGGCGAAGGGGTGGTACTCAACTTCGAAGGGGTCGGCCAGCAGAGCCGAGTGCAGATCCAGTTCGACGACGTCGGCGCCAAGTGGCTGGTGACGGCGTATGCCAGATTGGAAGCGCTGTGATTTTTCCCGCCTTTTGAAATAACCAACCCGGCTTAGGCCGGGTTGGTTTTTATATTGCCTATCGCGACAACTTTAAATACGCGATCGTCCGAATGCGCCTCGCTATTCGAACTCTATCGTTACATTTACCCGAATAGTCTCGACAGAAAACTCCTCTTCGGCTCGATTTCAACCTTAACAATACACGCAAGATGAAGAATGAAATCTGTTGAATCCGCAAAATAATTGGGATACGCCTCTTTAATACCACCGACAGCTGTTGTAGATACTAGGGCTACAACTAAATCCTTGTCACTTGCTGCAAGCTTCTCTGCATCAACATATTCTTTCTCTGCTGCCTCATTTTGACTTTTCTCAAAAAGAGATGTTGTGACAGTTGCTTTTTTTGTGTCAACCAATATCAAGGCGTAACCATCAAATGCATTCTCACTAATTCTACCATCTATTATTTTAAGTGAGTTTGAGTAAGCCTCCAACCTTTTTATTACATTCAGCTTTTTAGCCGCATGCTGAGCGGTAATACAAGATTTTTTTGCTTCTTCATCTAGCGCAAAAATACATTCCTTATACGCGGAGAGTTTTTGCATCAACGTGAAAGTGTCAAAAAGATGAATGCTCTCCATAATTGCGAACTGCTGACTAACGCTCGCAAAAAACTCATGCCAATCACATTCACCCTGATTGGACTTCAAGGCTTGCCCTGTAAATAGATCAACTATTTCTAGAGTTGTTGCCCAATCGTGCTGAAGTCTAGTTCTTATCTGTAACTCGATACTTCGTTTACCCCCTAGTCCATTATCAAACTGCCCAATAAGATGATAGCCACGATATCCGTCATCTTTAGGATTTTCTATATAGTCCTTAGACCTTATCCTACCACTACCATTTTTGAATTCAGGTCTTTTTCGTAATTCCCTAACAATTTGTACAATTTTTTTTGGATTGGAAACGATAGCTCGACAGCCGCCAATGTCCTGCATGTTTTTCAATTTCATTTCTGGGAAGCGACGTAACTTTTTAACTATCGAAACGAATCGTTTTAATCGCTTAGCGAATATTGCATTTTTGTCTTTCTTCAATGATTGTTCTTGGAGAAGGATCAATGCGTTTTCTAATGCAACTTCATGGCTAAACCTCCAATAGGAGAGAGTATCAAATGCCTCGTTTAGTGATTGTTCATCATCAAATATCTCATCGGTGAGAAATTTTTCTCCTGCCCTTATCACTTGTTTGCCAGAATATGCTTCTTTCATTGATAACAACCACCCAATTTTTAGACCCACTGGGGTATAATCCAATAATAACAAGTTAAAATAATGTACGCACACATCTATGATGTAACTGGCCAATGATAGGGCCGTAGGTTCGATTAGCGAAGCGTAATCGGTCGCTTACAACGGAACAACCCTTTTAGGGGTTTACTCCAATCCCCCCGATGCCCCATCCACCGACCCGCACCAATCCGGCGGATAGACGCCATTCGCCACGTAACGATGGAAGGTGGAATACGGCCAATCTGCCACCCGCGTGACATGACCATGTTTGAGCAGGTTGATATGGACGTAATCCATATGGCGGCGGTAATCCTGCTCATCCCGGATCACGTGTTCCCAATAATGGCGTTGCCAGATGCCCCGCTCCCCGTGGCGTAGCCGATCTAGCTACGCCATTCTTTTAATAAAAAATAGGGGCTCCTCATTTAGGAAAACTCAATTTTTATCTGCAACTCTCTTGAGTAACCGGATGAGAATGCACCTTGAAAGATGGTAATTAAATTCAAGTTGGCACCGAAAGTAACATCTAAAAATGCAGTACCTTCATAGCTTTGCCCTGAGTTGTTATTTTTGATAATGTGTTCTGCCAATGCTTTCAGTTCTGGAAATGCCGTGATTTTATATAATGATGCCGATGCTCTTTCTACATCAAATACACCATGCAGTTTCATGTCAAAGCTAAATATATCTTTCCTCTTTAAGTTCAGGCCCAGTTTAGGTGCCAAAGAAATCACTTCTTTACTAATTGCAAGTTCTGCTCCCACTGAAGCCTCTGTCTTATCCGATATATATATTCTATTTGCATTGAGATTTAGGAACGTTTTTATTATTCCATCTTTGACATTTTCCCACATACATTGGGAATAATTGGATAGTTTGATAGGGATATTTGAGTTATCTATGGTGTAGATACCTACATCAATGTTATCTAGCCCAAATGCATTGGCAACAGAATCGGCATCACAAACAATTATCTCGGAATCGTCGGAATCCATGTTTTTAATTATCTGTTCAAATTGTTCTTTTAATTTAAACATTCCTTTAAATATCTCGTGGTTATACTCCACCTCTCCTTCCATAACAGTTTTTTTAGGAACTATAACAGACTTTAAAAGAAGACTCGCTCTCTGGTGATTTTTAGTACCTTTTGCTTTTGGGATCTCTTTTATTTGTAATTTTTTTTTGCTAGTTGCAGCCTGGTATAATACGGTGGCAGCGTATATAAAACTTGTTTTATAGGCAATGTTCTTTATTCCCCAGAGGATTTCGTTGTAAGTGCCATCTGGGGGGGTGAATTCCTTATGGATAAAATTAATAAAATCCGTATTCTCCCCATCAATAGTCACATAACCGCTATTGGCACTTGGTGTGTTAGAGACTAACAAAATATCCATGACTATCCTTAGCTTTATTCAATTAACAATGAGAGCGAATTTTCCATAAAAACACATCACGCAAAACATATTTTGAGGAGTTCACTTAACCAGCTTGCTCTCCATCACCCCTTGTTTGCCTTCTTCCTCACTGACCTGACTCAGCTTGGAGCGGGCCATCAGCAGGCCCATCTTGACCTCCTGCCATACGTAGTAGTTTTTACCCGCCTCGGTACTGAGGGTCAGGGTGGCATCGTTCTCCGACTTGGAGGTGATGGTGTGGCTGCCCGGCGTCACCTGCTTGAGGATGTAGGTGTGGGCCACGGTATCGCCGACCGCCATACCATCCACCAGCAGCGGCATTTTGACAGCCGCACCGAAGGTCTCGTTGCGATAGATATAGAGGTTGGCCGCATCCTTGGGCGCCACAAACTGCTTGGCCTGCGCGTCTGCGGTGGCATCGGCCATGGGTACGGAAGCACAACCGGAAAGCAGCGCCGCCGACAGCAGGGCGGCACTCATCACTATTTGCCTGAACATAGTCGTTATTTTTTAGTGGGTTAACGGGATTTAAAGGTTCGCATGAGCCTGCGCTGGCTGACAATCGCTCAAATCGAGCGGGATGTGACCCGGCTCAATTTTTCGGCATTTGGTGGGATGAAGGTGGGAGAACTCAGAAACCCGGCCGCCAGATGGGGCGCGGTGGCCGGGTGAATTGTAAAGAGTAGGGTGACAGGGAAAGGGATCAGCCTAGTCTAATCAACTCGATGGGGGCGTAGCGCTCACCGGAGTTTGCCAGCAGCACGCACTTCTCATGCTCCGCCTGATAGGGGGTCATATTGTCGGTGTGGGCCTCTTTCAGAAAATCGACTGCGCCAGTGGCGGCAATCATCACGCGCTGACCCTGGTTCAGCACATTGCGGTTACGGTCATAGATCTTCATCTCATTCTCCTTTTCTTGTGTCCTGGCGGATGCGCAGGCGTCTGTCCAGGACAACGGCATTCAGCCTACGCCCCTGAAAAAAGGTGATTTATGTCACAGATCAAAAAAGGGGCGATAAGGGACTCACAGGTTCAAAAAGCGAGCAGGGCTGCTTGGCCAGCTGCTGTCGCGCGAAGTAGCGCTGCCCTGCCCTTTCGTCGCGGCGGGCTCGAACCCGGCAGCGGTTGGGGTATATTGGTGGCCGATTAGCCAGTCTCATTCACCGTGACCGCACACGCGGGCCGCTGTTTCAACAAGATGGAGAGTGCTCATGAATCGCGACATTACCGCCCAGTTCATCAAGATGCTGACCAACCTCGACCACTGTCTGGCCAAGGCCGAAGCCCACGCCGCGGCGAAGCAGTTCAACGTGGAGAACTTCTTCGGCGAGCGGCTGATCGTCGATATGCTGCCCTTCAGCAAGCAGGTGCTGATCTGCTGCGATTCGGCCCGCACCGTGGTCGCCACCGCCAGCCACAGCGAGCTGCCGGCCATGGGCGATGAGCCCAACACCATCGCCGATCTGCGCGCCCATATCGGCAAGACCATCACCTATCTGCAAGGCAAGCTGGACGCGGACTACAGCCAGTACGCCAGCGGTCGTTACGTGCCCCACTGGGCGGGCGGCAAGGGGATGGATGGCCATACCTGCGTCCATGAGTACGGCATTCCCAACTTCTACTTCCACCTCACCATGGCCTACGCCCTGCTGCGCCGCGCCGGGGTCGATCTTGGCAAGCGCGACTATCTGGGCGGGCTCAACCTGCAATAAGCGCTGCACGCCACTGGCGGCAAACAGATAGCAAAAGCCTGCCACGCGGCAGGCTTTTTTATATCGGGTGGTGCAGATCTGGTGCGCAGAAGGGCTGCGTCCTAGAAGGGGCCGTTGCGCTCGCGCAGCTTGTCGGGCAGGCCGTCGTGATCCCCCAGCTCGCGCTCGGGTACGTCATCCCAGTGCAGCTTGCCGAGGGTGATATTGCGCTCGGGGTGCACGGCATAGTGGATGCGGTTGTCCTCCCGATCGGTATCGCCAATGCAGAGCAGGCGGACAGTCTCTTCGGTGTTGTTGATAAAGGCGTGGGCCAGCCCGTCACCGGCCTTGAAGCCTACCGAATCCCCCGGTTGCAGCCGATAGAGCACGCCGTCGAGCCAGACATCCGGCGTCCCTTCCAGCACGTGAACAAACTCGTCTTCAGTCTTTTCGGCGTGGGGCCAGCTGGTGCGATGGCCGGGTTCGACAATCTCGTGGTGAATACCGATGCGGCTAAAGCCGAAGTGTTTGCCGAGGGCACAGCCGCGGGAAAGGGGCTCCTGACTGCCGGAGTAGTAGCGCGGCGTCTGCTCTTGCAGCTCGCGCCAGTGTTTGATGCCGGGGTGGCGATTCATAGCGGTTCCTTTTCTATGAGGATGCAGTCACGGGAAGGGTCATCCTGACGGCCAGAATGCGGGGAGAAAAGCAGAAATTTTCTGGTCTGATGAGCCCCTCTGGCGAGGGGCACAATATGCGGGGATTACTTGGCCTTGACGCAAGGCAGGGGGGGAAGCTCGCCCTGTGCAGCCGTGCGGGTCATCTGGTAGTTCCCTTTCAGATCCCGATAGACACGGGTGTTCCACACCTCACCGTTGTCGAGCTGGAACTCGATGTCGTAGTTGACCCCGGAGACCACCTGGCTGCGCACCTCGCGGATGCTCTGCAGTTTGGCGGCCGTATTCATGCGAGCCAGCACGCTGGCCAGCGCGGCCTCTCCTTCAGCATTGGGCAATGGCTGACTCTGCCAGCCTCCCGCCATCGGCACACACTCCGGCGTGGATGATGTGGTACTGCAGGCACTCAACAGGCCAGCAACAAGGATGGGTAACAGCACACGTTTCATATCATTTTCTCCTGCCTTAAAAATGACCACCTTATCAATATCTTGCCATTAATGCAGCCAAAAAGGCTCCGGCTGCGCCCCGTTCAGACGCGATAAACCGTCAGCGGCCCAGATTGTCTGCCAGCTGTTTGGCGCGATTGGCCGCCCACTGGTCGATCATCTTCTCCATCTCCCCGGCGGTGATGGGTTCATCCTTGTGGGTGGTATCCGTGCTCTCGCGGGCATCCATCACCCGCACCAGCAGCTTGCCGCTTTGGGAGTCGAGCAGCTGGGCCATGCTGCCCACCTTGAGCAGATAGGGCTCCTTGCCGATCACTTCGCGGGTGACATTGATGGCGATCTTGGCTGGCAGCAGGTCACGCAGCTTGGGGTCGGGGCGGGTCAGGTCGAAGTTGGTGACGGCGGCCTGGATCCGCATCACTTTCGGGCCGGGGGCGGTGGCGATCTTGACGCCCTGCTTGATCAGCTCGCTTTGGAACTTGTCGTGGTAGTAGCGGCCAATCTGGTTCTGTTCGTTGGCGGTCAGCAGATACCACTGGCCGTTCTCCTGCCGGATAAACTGCAGCGGATCGAGCAGCACTTCATTGTATTGGCGCAGGTCAACGCCCGGCTCCTTGTAGACGCGCTGATTGGGGTTGCTCTCGCTCTGCTGGAAGGCTGTCAGCGGGATCGCCTGCAAGCTGTGGGATACCTGATTCTTGACGGCGCAGCCACCCAGAAGGGCCACAGCCACGGCAACCATCACGACCTTTTTCATATTTGCTCCTGCATTTTACTGTTTGTTTTTGCTGTGGATTTCGCACCACATGGCTGGAGAACCCGTGCCGGATGCCGCCAATGCCACAGAGAAATAACCTATTCATCACCTTCCCACAAGGGACAGATCAGGATTGTTCAGCTCACATCCAAGTTGTCACAATTGAGGCACTTTTGTACAGGGTCAGCCAGGGTATGAACGGCAATCTGGCGAGGGTTCGGTTATTTAATCCGGCTAAATGGGGCTGCGAAAAGCGCTCAGGTTTTTTTCAAACGATGGGGGCCAGCGAGCGGTGTGAGTTGAACGGGGGAATGCCCTGGAACGCGCGATGACTGATCATCAGCCATCTTGCGCAAACTTGCCTGCCGCCGGAGAAGCGGCAGGCTCATTCATCAGTTATCGAGATCCCAGGGGCACTGCTTGACAAGCCCCTCTTTGCCGCTGGCGACGATCGCCTGCTGCACCATCCGTTTGTAGCGATTCTTGATATGGGCGGGCAACGCGGGCACCAGCAGCCGCTCGTCAAACTCCGGCAGCGGGCGATCCGGCAGCACCGCCTGCTCCTGCGGGCTGAGGGGCGGCCGGGAGGCCATATTGCTGGCCGAGATGGTGGGCGTGCCCACCAGCATCTGGCGTTGCAGCGGCGCGCTCAGCAGAAAATCCACCAGCAGGTAGGCGGCCTTGAGCCGTGCGGGATCATCGCCCACATGGCGAGCGATGGAGAGCGCATCGAGGGCATAGATGGCCCCCTCCTGCACCATGGCGATCCGCCACTGCTGATCGTTCTGCTTGTTGCACTCCACCAACTCCAGCCCCCAGGTGGTGGCAAAGGTCTGCTGGCGCAGATCCTCGCAGCGGTTGGCCTGATTGAACCAGAAGCCGCGACTGGCTCGCAGCCGCTGCGAGAGCTGCTGCTCCACCTCTTGCTGCAAGGTCTTGTCGGCCAGCATCTCGCCGCTGGCAAACAGGGCGGGCGACTTGCCCAGCGAGAGCAGCACCGAAAAGAGCAGCGGCTCGAACTGGTCGCAGAACTCGGCAAACTGGCCCGACGGCGAGCTGTTGGCAAGCACCTGCCAACTGGTGGGCGCTTGCGGCACCTGCTTGCTGTCATAAGCGAGGCTGAACATGGCGTAGGAGAAGGGCACCGAGTAGTTGCGCTCCCCCTGCTTGTCATACTCGGTGTTCTTGAGGGCGGGCTTCACCTCGGGGTAGTGCTGCAGGCGGCTGAAATCGATGGGGAGCAGCAGCTTGAACAGCGGCTGGTGATGGGCCTTGTAGAAGTAGCTGGTCGGCAGCACCACATCGGCGCTGCGGGTGCGCAGGGCGCGGTAGACGCTGTCGAAATCGGTCAGCAGCGGTTCGATCCGGCTGACCGTCGCCTCCACCCCATGGGCTTTGGCGTAGTCGGCAAACTGTTGTTCATAACCCGCAGGCAGATAGCCCCACTCCAGCAATTTGAGCTGAACCGGGGCCGCCAGCGCCGGGGTCATCCCCAACAACCAGCAAAGAGGCAGTAGACGCATGGCCGGGTACTCCTGACAGGTAAACCTTGTTGGAGTATAGGCCCATGCGCCCACCCGTCAGACCATCAGCTCGGCGCCCATGCTCGCCAGAATGGAGAGGCTGACCACCGCAAACAGCACGCCGGTCACCAGATTGAGCGGTCGCTGCACCCGCAGCAGCAGGCGCTGGGCACGATCGGTGGAGAGGCTCCACGCCAGCAGCCCGAACCAACAGAGGGAGATGATGAAGAGCTCGCCCACCAGCAGGCTGCGGGTCATTCCATCCACCTCTGGCGTCACCATGGCGGCCAGCAGACCGATAAAGAACACCAGCGCCTTGGGGTTAAGCAGGTTGGTGGCAAGGCCAGTGCGCACGCCCCTGCCCCAGCCGCGCAGCTCGTTGGCGGCGCTGGCCATCACGGTACTGCTCTGCTGGCGAGCCGCCATCAGGGCGCCCCACCCCAACCAGCCCAGATAGAGGGCGCCGCAGCACTTGATCACCATAAACAGCAGCGGGTGACTGGCAATCAGCATGCTGATCCCGGTCAGGCTCAGGGTGGCGTGCACCATGATCGCCAGCGAGATGCCCAGCGCCGCGCCAAGGGCGGTCGGCCGGTGCAGGCTGGTGCGCAGGATCAGGGCGAAATCGGGGCCGGGGCTGGCCAGTGCAATCAGGTGCATCAGGCCGAGGGTAACGAACAGACTGGTCAGCATAACAACTCTCGCTTTAACGACGGAGAGTCAGCATGGCGGATCAGCGGGGGGCGCGGCTTGTAAAAGATTGCATCTGGGCACGAAATTCGGCGGGTGTCAGACCGAATGCCTGGCGAAAGCCGTGGTGGAAGTGACTCTGATCGAAGAAGCCGACCGCCAGCGCCACCTCGCTCACCGCCATCCCGCTCGCCAGCAACCGCTTGCCCTGTTCCAGCCGCAGCCGTTTCAGCCAGGCGTAGGGGGTCATGCCGCTGCGCTTCTTGAACTGACGCAGGAAGGCGAAACGGTCGAGCCCGAGCAGCCCCGCCAGCTCTTCCAGCGAGTGGGGCTCGTCGAGGGCGGCCATCAGGTAGTCGCGAAGGAATCGCAGTTGGGGATCGGCAAGCTGGTGTACCTCGGGGGCCAGATGCAGCAGCTCCCCCAGCAGGGCGAGCAGCTGGCTCTCGATCAGCAGGCCATCAGCCTTGGGGTTGTCGAGATAGCCGTGTAGCTGGGCAAAGCCCTGATAGAGGTCGGGGCGGCTCTGCAATCCCTTGTCGAAGAAGGGTTCCGGCTGCTCCGGCAGCCAGAGCGCCAGCTGCTGCGGATCGATGGCGAAGACCCGCACCTCATACCCTTCCGGCAACAGGCTGAGGCCGTCGTGCACCTCATCCGGGTTAACGGTAGAGAGCACCCCGCGCACCAGATGGTGACTGTTTCCCTTATGGATAAACTTCTGGCCACCCCGCTGCACCAGCCCGATATGGTAGTCGAGATGGACATGGCGGCCGTAGCTGAACGCCCTGTGGTGGGAGTGTGACAGCTCGACCCCCGGCAGGTGCGGGGATTGCCAGTAGCGGATAAGGGAATCGGTGGTACTCATGGCTTATAGATACACCAGCAGCGGGCCTTGAACTTGTAGATTATTGCACGCAACCCCCTCTCAACGCCCCCACAGCCGCGGGGTTGACTCCACCAGCGAGGCAAGCGGCACCCGCTCCACCATCTGACGCATCTGTTGCACCAGCTCGGGATTGCCATCCCCCAACGACTTGTTCAGCACGATATGCACCTGCAGCGGGGTGACCGGCAGGTAGATGAGGCGGGTCGCCGCAGGAAGCTTGGCACGAAAATGGTTGGCAGAAATATCGTTGGAGAAGAGCGCGGCATCAATCCGCCCGCGCAGCAACTTCTGCATGTTGCCATGCTCCCAGCTGAGCTGGGAGAGGGTGTCGATGTGGATCTGCGGATGCTGCAACAGCGGCGGCACGATCGCCTGGCTCGACCAGCCGATGGTGGTGCCGTAGAGATCCTCCTGCCGCTCAACCGCATGAAGTCGCGATGGTACCAGTACCACCAGCACCGGCCGCAGCAGCAACAGGTGGGGGTCGATATAGCGGAAATGACGAGCACGCTCGGGACTGTAACTCAGCAACGGGGTCAGATCGCACTCGCCGCTCTCGAGGTTGCTGAGCAGCCGCGCCACATTGAGCCCCTGCCACTCGATGGTGCGTCCGATTACGGGTTCGATATGACGGCGAAAGTAGTCGATCACCGGCCCGGAGACCTTGCCCTGCTGATCAATGGTGACCAGCGGCGCCAACTGGAAGACACATCCCCGCAGTGGCGCGTTGATCGCCACGGCTTGGCTGATGGGTATAAGAGGGAGAAGAAGTGTCGATAGCAGTAATACCAAACGCGTGCCCGAACGAGAGATGCCCATAAGTGCCGACCCGATGCCCTGATAGCCATCAGCATGGCACAAGGCAGTAGGGCGGGCTATCCGCTCCCGCCGCGCTTCGGCCTCTTGCCCCCCCTACTCCCATGACCAATGGCCCCCCGTTTTATTGAAGTGAAAATCAATAATTCCGCGGCTTTGATGGATTTTGGTCTCTTTGAGATATAGTGCGGCCCCATTCATCAAACCGGCGGGTGAGCGCCCAGCCGGACAGGTAAATTCATGAGACTGTTTTTGCTGTTGTTGTCGTTGTTTGCTGCGACCGTAAATTCTGATGAAAAGCCGCGCCTGCCCTATTACGACTGGGGTCGCTGCCCGTTTGAGGGTTGTACCTATCAGTCGTGGACCACCAAGCAAGAGGTGATCGTCAGAGCCGAACCATCCCTGACGGCCAAAGCGCTGTTCCGGCTACCTCGCGGCCAGCAGGTGGAAGGGCTGACCGGGGTCGTCATTACCGAACAACCGGGGATCGTCGAGATACTCAGATCGGTCAAGCTGGGCTATAGCAAGGAGGGAAAAGGGCCGCTGCTGAATATGAAGGCAGGGGAAACGCTTTATATCCTCGGCGGACTGGGCGAAGGCAATAGCCTGTTCTGGTACAAGGGCAAAACCTACATTCTCGATTATGACTATGCGCGCAAAGAGATCAGATACGGCCGGTCACCGCAGAACCAGTGGTGGGTAAAAATTCGGGACAAGCAGGGGCGTGAGGGTTGGGTTGCCGAAGCCAAAAACTTCGCCCATATGGACCGTTTCGAATAGTGACAGCCAGCCCCCCGAGATCGGGGAGCTGGCCGTGGATGACTCACTGCTTGGGTTGCAGCTTCATCTCTTGCAGATACTCCAGCACCTGGGTTTTGTAGTCCGCCTGATAGGAGAACTTGGTGCTGTCGCACGCCGCGATCAGGTTCACCGCGGTGCAGAACAGGGTTGCCGCCAGCAGCCCCTTGCCAACCCACTGCGGGTAACGACGGCTCCAACGCACCAGTAACAGCAGGATCGGGAACAAGGCGTAGGGGAAGATCAGCATCAGGTGCCAGTAGTTGAAGATGATGGGCGACAGCGCCGCACTCACCAGCACAGCCAGCACCGCCGCCAGCGCATAGAGACCGAGCCAGCTTTCACCATCCACTGGCGCGCGGTCGCTACGCAACAGACGCGGCTTGAGTTCGCGCCACAGCTGCCAGTTGGCCTTGGCCGCCAGCAATACGGTCGCCGAGCCCACTCCGTAGATCACCACCCGCCACAGCCAGACTGCCGCCATCTGCAGGTATTCGTGCCCAGCCAGCCAGATGAACTGGGTGTCGTTGACCAGCTTGCTGGCAAACAGCCAGGAGCCGTAGCGCAGCCAGTAGAGCACTGATTTCAGCACCGGATAGACATGCACCAGCCCCCAGCCGATATAGCGCTGGCGCGCCTCGGGATCGACGTTCTGGGTAATATGACTGTTACTCATCACTTCCATGGCATAAGGGATCAGGGAGGCACCGATCAGCAGGGTAGCCACCACCACCCCGTTCCAGCTCACCTTGAGAATGCGGCGCCAGAACAGATAGGTGGACATTACCGCCAGCAGCGGCCAGGAGTAGTGCAGCTGCATCGCCATGCCGATGGCCAGCAGGTGAACAATCATGTGCCAGAAGGAGGCCCGCTCGCGCATATGCCAGGCAGACCAGCAGTGCATGGCCGAGAAAAGGAACAGATAGGAGGGGTTGTAGAGCAGACTCTCGTACTGGAACCAGGGGTTGAGCCAGCAGAGCACCAGAAACAGCAGACGCACCCTGTCATCAAACACCTGACGGATCACTGCATCAAACAGCAGGAATCCGACCAACCGCATCGCCAGCAGCAACACCATGGGGGCATAGGGAGAATCCCACAGCAGCAGCGGCCCGCCGATCAGCCAGGCCGACAAACTCCCCGGCACATTGCCCACCGCACTCGCCGCATTGCCATAGCTGAGCCAGACCCCCTCATAAGCTCCAAGGTAACCCTTGTAGAGCATCTGGGTCTGGTCGCCGGTGAGGAGTTGGTGATCGGAAAACAACCAGGAAAGCAGCAACCCTCCGCCAAGCCCCAGATAAAACAACACACTGGCCCCGTATCTCTTGTGCAATTCGTTCAATCCCTGTGACTCCTGTTATTTAGGGTTCTTGCTATCCAACGAGGCAACCCATCTGGAGAAGGTCTGCTCGAACTCATTCATATCCAGCGAATTGATATCCTGACTGGCCAACGACTTGGAAAACAGCGTCATCGCATCCTGAGTGTTGGGGTGCCACTCCGCGTAGTTTTCACCTCCCCCGCCCAGATCAGGGTTATAGAGCCCCAGGATCGGCAAGGCCAACCCCGCCGCAATATGTACGGTGGCGGTATCAACCGACACCAGACCAACCGAGTGACGCAGTTGGGTAAAGAGTCCGCCAAGCGATGGGGTCTCTGGCGACAGCAGAACCCGAGCAGGCTCGCTGGCTTTCTCGCGCAATATGGCCACTTCCTTCTCCATTCCGGGCGGGAACAGCAGGCAGAGAGTTTGCGGACAATGGGCCAGCATCAGCTCCAGCATGCGGGCAATCATATCCGGCCGCAGACGGCGGGCACCGCCACTACCATAGGGGTTAAACGCGATCACCTGCTGCGTGGCAGGCCACCATGCTGCCAGATTTTGCTCCCACTCGGAACTTTGAGGGATCACATATCGGGTATCGGGATCGTGAATCCCCATGCTATCCAGCAGCGCCGCGAACTTGTCAGCAAAGTGGCGTCCGGCAGTGCGTTCGCCAAGCTTGATATCAATGGAAGCCAGCGCATCATCCATGCCAGCAATGTGGCAGGCATCGACCTGATTCAAAAAGTAGATATCTTTCATCTTCAGTGACTTGCCAAGATGGACCAGATATCCGACCCGCCCAAGAGAGTGCGCCAGAGCTTTAAGCTCGCCATAAGCTGGGCGCTTGGGTACCTCGATGACCCGATCAGCCCCCAGATGATCGCGAAATAGCGGCGCCATGGCACGGGTCGTCACAACCCACACCTCCCGCTCGGGCTGAGCTCGGCGAATTTCTCGTGCGACCCATGAAGAGACGATAGCATCACCCAACTTGGCATCCCAACGAAGCAGCACCACCTTGCCACTGTCACTGTCAGCCGGACGACTCCGCTCTCGGTCAAACAAAAAAAGCCCCACTCGACGACGAACTGTGTCACGCGCTAGTTGTAGCTTATTAATCAGCCCCATGGAGACCTCAGAATAAAAATAAAGGGGAGCAGAATACCAAGATATCGAACAGATTGGCAGCACTCTCCCAAACTGCTCAATGCTCACAGTGAAAATAGAAGACTTCTTTATATCCCCAAAAACTCATACTTCCGGGAAACAGAATTACTTAAAAATTTTATTATATACATTAGTAACGATAGTAAACTGTCAGTTTTTTAAATATTGCCAATCCAATTAACTGCCCATCACAATGACCCATATATAAATTTACCCCTCCCCCAACAAAAAAACCACCTTCATTAACTTTACTGCCATGATTATTTAGTCAGGCCTAACCCCTCAACTCTCAACTATAATCCTTCCATAAATATGAGAAGAACGAGGAATACTAGAATATCAAGTTGAAAAATGCTATAGTTTCCAAATAGCCTATGAGAGCCACTACTAATATGAACCTCAAAATTTACATTATCAGTCTTGAAAAAAATAAAGAACGCCAGCACCTCATTACAAAAAGGATGATGCAACTTGGTCTGGATTTTGAGTTTTTCTTTGGCGTGGATGGTTCATTACTAACCCAGGCTGAACTCTCTCAGGTAGACCAACAATATTGCCGCACGCATTTTAATCATGAAATGAACCCATCTGAAGTTGGATGTGCAATGAGCCATATTCGCATCTATGAAAAAATGATCTCAGATAATATACATCACGCTCTAATTTTAGAAGATGATACTTATGTTCTTTCATGCGTACCAGATATTCTATCATCTATAATGCAGCGACCTAATTTTGATATGCTATATCTATTCCACGGAAAAGCCAAACGCTGGCCATTGTCGCATAAACTGCCACACGACTACCGTTTGGTCAGGTACAGATCGCCATCTAAAAACTCTAAGAGATGTATTATAGGTGCGGTTGCTTACATCCTCTCCATCAATGGGGCAAAAAAACTTCTCAACCATGCCTATCCAATAAGAATGCCGGCAGATTATCTTACCGGATTGATACAAAGAAGTAGGCTTATAACATATGGCATTGAACCTAACTGTGTGGATACGGGTCATCTTGATACAACTATACCAAATAGAAACTATGGTTCACATATCGAGAGTAATAGAAAATGAAAATCTCTTTTCTTATTAATAGTCTAGATATGGGAGGTGCTGAAAAAGTACTACTCACATATGTCCAGGCATTATCCAGACTTGGATTATATAATATTTCTGTTATCACAAACAAACCATCAGCCTCCAAAATACAGGCAAAGATGGAGGAGTATGCGAATTGTCATTCAATATTTAGTCTCTATGAATACAATAATACGAGCCCAATTATTAAAGCATATAAATCCATAAAAAGACGGATTATGCTCCATCTTTTTTTAAAAAAGACAGATGTTATAATCGATTTTTTAGATTGCGACTTCGACAGATATATAAAATCCTTCAAGCAAAAAAAAATAACCTATCTTCACTCCAGCTTCCAGCATCTTATGAGAAGGAAAAAAAACATCGCTGAACGCTGCAATATATATGATGCAATCATTACTATTTGCCAAGATATGCATTCTGAGATCCATAGTTTTTCTCCTCAATGGATCGATAAGGCCCATGTCATATATAACCCCTTCAATTTCGAAGACCTGAAAAATAGCAGTATTGACTACTCACTGCTGACAGAGTCCACACTGAATATATTGAATAGCGAATATATACTCACAGTATGTCGACTAAATGAAGAAACCAAAGATATAGCTACCTTGTTAGATGCTTACTATCTGGCTAGACAACAAGGTTGCAACCAAGACTTGGTAATTATTGGAGATGGCCCCGATAAAGTTAATCTTGAGCAGAAAGCAACAGCATTAAATTTGGCAAAACATGTTATTTTTATTGGGGAGTGTGAAAATCCATATGTATGGATGAAGCATGCCAAAAAATTTGTATTGAGCTCTAAAGATGAAGGCTTTGGGTTGGTCATAGTAGAGGCGTTATATTTAAATGGTAACGTTATCTCTAGCGATTGCTACATAGGTCCCAGTGAAATATTAAAACGTGGCATGCTTGGCGAACTCTTTGATGTAGGAAATAAACAGGCTCTATCTAATCTCCTGAATCAACCATCCACCCAGATGCCATTACAGGATGGTCAGTTAGATATTTATCGTGCTGATAACTCAGTCCTAATGCTGCATAAATTAATATCAGGTATATCAAATGCTATCAATTAGTCAGCTGTTTTATAGAAATATTTTTAAGATACATAGAGGGAATTATTTTGATTGCCTCGGAAGAATGCGTTTATGTCAATTGACAATAAAAGGTAACAACAACATTGTCAATATATCAAAAAATACGAAAATGCGCAGATGCAAAATAATAGTGACCGGTAATAACAACCGTATTAACATTGGCGAGGAATGTGATTTACACAACACCACAATCCATATTGATAACGTTGGTGGTAAAATAGCAATAGGTGATTGCACCAGTATTGCCGGCGCCACGATAGTATCATACGAACCTCACGAAATAAATATTGGCTCAGACTGTATGCTGTCTTATGGGATAGAAATACGTAATACTGACTCACACAAAATAATCAATGTTGACTCTGGGGAATGGCTTAACAAAGGAAGGCCTATCCATATCGAATCACATGTGTGGCTGGCTGCGCGTTGTACTATATTAAAGGGAACACATATTGGTCATGACTCTATCATTGGAGCAAATAGCTTAGTTTCGGGTAAAATTCCATCTCATGTAATAGCAACAGGACAACCGGCCAAAATAATCAGAGAAAATGTATCATGGAATAGAGAATCTGTTATTCCAAATAAATAGGGCCTCTAGCAAGGCCCCATCTTACGCCTTAACATTCAGCTTCTATATCTCTGACCAAGGTCGAAAACAACAGAGAGAATAAGAAGATATATAGGGTTTCTTTTTGTTCCAATGGCACATCGGTCAAACCGGATACGCAATATGCCAAGGCTAAATACATACCTAAAAAACCAAACCTGTTTCTCATAAATATGGGGGCGGCTAATAAAATCATCATGGGGATAAAGCCTACAAGCCCTCGCATCACCAATTGATTCAGAAATTGATTATGAGCATGTGGCATACCTAAACCAGCA
The DNA here is from genome assembly GCF_024436075.1 of Aeromonas sp. JL9. Lineage (NCBI taxonomy): Bacteria > Pseudomonadati > Pseudomonadota > Gammaproteobacteria > Aeromonadales > Aeromonadaceae > Aeromonas > Aeromonas sp. JL9. Next base: position 19,841 of record NZ_JANFNV010000040.1, read on the forward strand.
TCCCCCACTAGCAAAACAGGATTGATCTTGTGCTCAGAGACTTGCTGTTTTTTTAGCTCATCAATACCATCTTTGCCAACCCCAATGAATGGATATTCCAAAAAACCTAGCCATGCGCTTTTCCATACGACAAAACGCAATCCTATAGATGTTTGATAATTCCCTTTGTCCATTTGGATAAAGTCATGCCTTACAGCATCCATTCGCTGTATAAATATATTCGAATTATAACTAAATGCGACGAGTATAATAATTAATCCTGGGAGGATAAATCTTATATTTTTGATGAGAATATGTCTGTTAATTGTGAAGTAAACAGCCATGACCACAATTAATGACAACCAGACTCCACGACTCTGAGATAGATATATCGCGACTAATGATAATCCAACCGCTATGATTGTTATTAATTTTTTTGTGATAGCTTGGCTTTCATGGAAAAGAACATGTAGATTGAGAATGAAAAGAACTAACGCCCCCTGAGTAAAAAGAATAGCATTTGTATACCCTCCAACCCGCGAAATCCCTTCACTGACCTCTTTAATGGCTAAGAATCCAACTATCCAGCCACCAGTAATGGCTCCATATATGGCATATTTTTTTATCAATTCGGTTTTAGGTACAAAAAAAACAAAGGCCGTAAAAAAAAATGTGATTCTGACAAGTGCGCTATCTTCCCCATGTGATAGCCGATTAAAAATCATCACAATCCCATAGATTAGTGTAATCCTTAATAAAAAGCCACAACCACTTTTTAACGTGGCGGTTTCTTTATTATAGATAAGATTCATCACCCCCAGTATTATTGAAATAACAACAAGAATAGATAAATAGCTATGGCCTCTTGCTGAGGCATATAAAAAACCAAAAGCAAAAAATATTGTTAGAGCAAAGAAATATTCAGTGATCTTCTCAATAGTTATGTTAGAAGTCATATGTAGGTTCGACGAAACACATAATTCCCACGGATCTTGCGCCACAGCCCAAACACGTCAGTACGGGGAAAAATGGCAATCCGGCGGATCTGGAAAGGGTCCTGGTGCATTGCTTTGGGGCCACTATTGGTAGCGACGGCAAAACGATACCCAGCAGCGATAGCCTGCTCCTTGGCGCTGTCGTTCATATCTCCGTAAGGGTAGGCAAACGAGAGCAGCGGATGGCCAAGCAGGGCCTCCAGTTGGCGTTTATTCTCCTGAATTTCATGGGCTTGTTGTTCGGGTGTGAGCTTGCTCAAGCGGGGGTGAGTCAGGGTATGACCACCAATTTCCACATGACCGCTGGCGGCCAGCGCCTTGACCTGCTCACCACTCATCAATGAGACCTTGGTGTCCGGATTGGTCGGATGCTCCACATCCCAACGGTTATAGCCTTCACCGGTGACCACGTACACCACGGCTTTGTAACCATATTTTTCCAGCAGTGGCAGCATGCGGGTCAGGTTGTCCTGATAGCCGTCATCGGCGGTGATCATCAGGTACTTCTTGCCATATTGCAGACGGTGGATAAAGCCTTTGTCCGCCAAATCGCGGAAAGTCAGGGTTTCGTAGCCTAGCCACTTCATCAGGCGCAGATGCTTCTCGAACATGGTGATCGGCATCCAGGTACCATGCACTCCTTTCTCGCTATCCTGCTCGATAAAACGGTGGTACATGATGACGGGCATCTCGCGGCGCAGTGTTTCGACTACGGCATCCTGATAGATGGTTTCGAGGCCAGATACTACCCCCTGCAAGCCATACTCATCTTGAATGCGTTGCCGAATGGCTTCCGGCACCGTCGTGCTGGTCAAAGCGGTCTCGATTTCTCCCTTAAGGGCAGCAAAATCGATAGCCAGATCCTTGGGGCCGATATCGCCAAAATTACTCGCCAGAGCATCATCCAGATTCTGTTCGGTCACCAGACCTATGGCCCTGGCTTCACCAATAGCAAAGGCGGGCCGACCGCAGAGCAGAGCTTCCATCGCTACCCGACCGGCGCCGATCACCAGATCGCAACTCGCCAGCAGAGCGGGCACATCATCGACATAACCGACAAACTCGGCACGGCCTTCGAAACGGGCAAAGCGCTCCGGAACCTTGGTACCGCTGACAATCCGCACCTTGCAGGCATCCAGATCGAGTACCTCGTCGAGCAGACGGTAACAGAGCTCCCCTTTGGGGCCGCTCAAACGGCCAATGATGGCAATTACCGGCTTTGGATTATCCGGCGCAGGCACAGGCTGGAATTTGTCGGTTTCGATACCGTTGCGCAGCACCTGCACAATCGCGGGATCCACTCCCAGATTGTCGACTATCTGATGGGCAATATCTTCACAAACGGCAACCGCCCGATAGCCGAGTGCATGGAAGGCCTTGCGCGAAGCGTGCACCGGTTGGCGACCATGCACCGTGGTGATCATCGGGGTGCCAGTCAGCTTGCAAGCCACATAGCTGCTCCAGCCGGAGGCGCGGGAGTGAGCATGCACCAACTGGATATGGTGCTTCTTGATGAGGTAGATAAGGTAGAAGACGTGCCAGAAGCGGCGCAGAATGCTGCGCTTGTTGAATCTCAGCTTGAAGACTGGGCCAAGAGTCGGCTTGGTCAGGGTATCTGATACATAAAAGACGTTGTGACCACGCCGGGTCAGTTCGTTACCGACCGTAGTGGCATAGACCTCAGCTCCCGTTACCTCGAGCTGGGAGAGTGCCATCAATATATTCATCGCGCGGTTACCCGGTAGAGAAGAGAGGAACGGCAAGCAGCCACAGAGACCAGAAACCGGAAGCAGGCGAGTGCCCACTTCCGGTTTTGCGCTCAAACTGCTGCGTTGTGCTCACCCGTTAGCGGTTGAGCCAGGCCATGTAATCCGCTACCCCTTCGGCAACGGTTTTAAACTCGGCGTCATAACCCACGCTGCGCAGCTTGGTCATGTCAGCCTGGGTGAAGCTCTGGTAGCGACCCTTGAGGTGATCCGGGAAGGGGATGTATTCGATAGACCCCTTCTGATGATGCTTGATCACCGCTTCGGCCACGTTCTGGAATGGCTCGGCACGGCCGGTACCGCAGTTGAAAATGCCGGAGTGCTGCGGGTTCTGCCAGAACCACAGGTTTACCTTGCAGACGTCGTCGATATAGATGAAGTCACGCATCTGACCACCGTTCGGGAAGCCATCGCAACCTTCGAACAGCTTGGGATTCTCGCCCTTCTTCACCTGGGTGTTGAGGTGGAAGGCGACGGAAGCCATGGAGCCTTTGTGCTGCTCGCGCGGGCCGTAGACGTTGAAGTACTTGAGGCCAACGACCTGAGAGTTGATCTCCGGCATCCAGCGGCGCACGTACTGGTCAAACAGCTGCTTGGAGTAGCCGTAGACGTTGAGCGGCTGTTCGAACTTGGGATCTTCGATGAAGTTGTCGTTGCGGCCACCGTAGGTCGCGGCAGAAGAGGCGTAAATGAACGGGATTTCACGCTCGATGCAGTAGTGGAACAGATCCTTGGAGTACTCGTAGTTGACCTCCATGATGAACTTGCCGTTCCACTCGGTAGTCGCAGAGCAGGCGCCTTCGTGGAAGATCACCTCGATACCGTTGTCCCACTCTTCAAACTCGTCGCCGGAGACGATGCGAGCCTGAAACTCGTCTTTGTCCATGTAGTCAGCGATGGTCAGATCGACCAGGTTGACGAACTTGGTGCCGTCGGTCAGGTCATCAATGACCACGATATCGGTCCGTCCTTGAGCGTTCAGCTGCTTGACCAGATTGCTGCCGATAAAGCCAGCACCGCCAGTTACTACGATCATGGAGTTTGCCTCTCGTACGTTGATGGCTACATGTGACTGCTTGTTAAAGCTGTGTATAGTGAGCCAATTTGAAATTGCCGAAAAGTTTATCACGGGCCGTCCGGGGATTCGACCTTGTTCAAAACTGCCCCGAGCGGAACCTGTTGGAGGAATGAGTGATGAAAACCAGAGACAGGATCATTCACAGCGCGACCGAGCTGTTCAACGATCAGGGTGAACGCAACATCACCACCAACCATATTGCGGCGCACATGGGCATCAGCCCGGGCAACCTCTACTACCACTTCCGCAATAAAGAAGACATCATCCACTCCATCTTCGACCAGTATGCCCGTCACCTGAGCGAGAGCTTCATCCCGACCCGCAACCGTGAGATCACCCTGCAGGATCTGATGGGCTATCTGGATGCCATCTTCTATCTGATGTGGCAGTTCCGCTTCTTCTACGCCAATCTGCCGGACATCCTGAGCCGTGACGAACCACTGCAACAGAAGTACCTCAAGGCTCAGGAGCAGATGCGCTCCTCCGTGGTCGCGCTGCTCAAAAGCCTGCGCGAAGGGGGCATTATCGATGTCAGCGATGAAGACCTGCCGGATCTGGGCCAGACCATCAAGATGGTGGTGACCTGCTGGATCCCGTTCCAGATTGCCCAGGCCCCCAACACCCGCATCACCAAACCGCTGCTCTATCAGGGGGTGCTGAAGGTGCTGTTCCTGCTGCGCCCCTATGTGCAACCCCGGGTGGCCGGACAGATCCAGCAACTGGAACAGCACTACCGTCAGCTGGCCCAACCAGCTGGGTGAGATCTGTTTCACATTTGTTGAATATCAGCATAATCATTTGAATTTACCGCAACAGATTGCAGTAAAATGTCGCCCTCTGTTGATACGCAGCTGAAATAGCCAATAAGGATCGAGGATGTCTAACGGATTCTATCGTCACCTGACCGAGCAACTGAACCAGGTGCAAGCTGAAGGGTTGTACAAGCAGGAGCGCATCATCACCTCCGCCCAGCAGGCCAGCATCGCCGTCGGCGGTGAGCTGGTACTGAACTTCTGTGCCAACAACTATCTGGGGCTGGCCAACCACCCGGATCTGATCGCTGCCGCCCATCAGGGGCTCGACAGCCACGGCTTCGGCATGGCCTCGGTACGCTTCATCTGCGGCACCCAGGATCAGCACAAAGCGCTGGAGCAGAAGATGTCCGCCTTCCTCGGCACCGAGGACACCATCCTCTACTCCTCCTGCTTCGATGCCAACGGCGGTCTTTTTGAGACCCTGTTCGGCGCCGAAGATGCCATCATCTCCGATGCCCTCAACCACGCCTCCATCATCGACGGCGTGCGGCTGTGCAAGGCCAAGCGCTATCGCTACGCCAACAACGACATGGCCGAGCTGGAAGCCCAGCTCAAGCAGGCTGACGCCGATGGCGCCCGCTTCAAGCTGATCGCCACCGACGGCGTCTTCTCCATGGATGGGGTCATCGCCGACCTCAAATCCATCTGCGATCTGGCGGACAAATACGATGCGCTGGTGATGGTGGATGACTCCCACGCCGTCGGCTTTATCGGCGAAAACGGTCGCGGCACCCACGAATATTGCGGCGTGATGGATCGGGTCGACATCATCACCGGCACCCTGGGCAAGGCGCTCGGCGGCGCATCCGGCGGCTATACCTCCGGCAAGAAAGAGGTGATCGACTGGCTGCGCCAGCGCTCCCGCCCCTACCTCTTCTCCAACTCGCTGGCCCCCTCCATCGTTGCCGCCACCATCAAGGTGATCGACATGCTGGCCGAGGGTCACGACCTGCGCGCCCGCCTGAAAGAGAACAGCCGTTACTTCCGCGAGCGGATGAGCGCCGCTGGCTTCACTCTGGCTGGCGCCGACCACGCCATCATTCCGGTGATGCTGGGGGATGCCAAGCTGGCCTCCGAAATGGCGAGCCGCATGCTGGCAGCCGGCATCTATGTGGTGGGCTTCTCCTTCCCGGTCGTGCCCAAGGGTCAGGCGCGCATTCGCACCCAGATGTCTGCCGCCCATACCCGCGAGCAGCTGGACAAGGCGATCGACGCCTTTATCCGCATCGGCCGTGAACTCGGCGTTATCTGATTTGAATCAAGGGGCTGCAGCCCCTTTTTTCTGCATTCATATTGAAGGAACAGCCATGAAAGCACTCTCCAAACTGCACAAAGAGGTCGGCATCTGGATGACGGATGTGCCGGCCCCCGAGCTCGGTCACAACGACCTGCTGATCAAGATCCGCAAAACCGCCATCTGCGGCACCGATATCCATATCTACAACTGGGACGAGTGGTCCCAGAAGACCATTCCGGTACCCATGGTGGTCGGCCATGAATATGTGGGGGAAGTGGTCGCCATCGGTCAGGAGGTGCGCGGCTTCGCCATCGGCGATCGGGTCTCCGGTGAAGGGCATATCACCTGCGGTCACTGCCGTAACTGCCGCGCCGGCCGCACTCACCTCTGCCGCAACACCATTGGTGTTGGCGTCAACCGCCCGGGCGCCTTTGCCGAGTATCTGGTGATCCCCGCATTCAACGCCTTCAAGCTGCCGGACAATATCCCGGACGAGCTGGCCGCCATCTTCGACCCGTTCGGCAATGCGGTGCACACCGCCCTCTCCTTCGATCTGGTGGGTGAAGATGTGCTCATCACCGGGGCAGGCCCCATCGGCATCATGGCAGCCGCCGTCTGCCGCCATGTGGGTGCGCGCCACGTGGTGATCACCGACGTCAACGAATATCGACTGGAGCTGGCCCGCAAGATGGGCGCCACCCGCGCGGTCAACGTGGCCAAGGAGAAGCTGGCCGACGTGATGAGCGAGCTGGGCATGACCGAAGGCTTCGACGTGGGGCTGGAGATGTCCGGCGTCCCGAGCGCCTTCCAGGAGATGCTCGACAAGATGAACCACGGCGGCAAGATCGCCATGCTCGGCATCCCCCCTTCCACCATGGCCATCGACTGGAACAAGGTGATCTTCAAGGGGCTGTTTATCAAAGGGATCTATGGCCGCGAGATGTTCGAGACCTGGTACAAAATGGCCAGCCTGATCCAGTCCGGGCTGGATCTCTCCCCCATCATCACCCACAGATTCCACATCGACGAATTCCAGCAGGGGTTCGATGCGATGCGCTCCGGCCACTCCGGCAAGGTGATCCTGAGCTGGGATAAATAGGCCGTTTCACCCCTTGGTTACTCGAAACCCGGCGAATGCCGGGTTTCTTTTTATCTCCACCACCCGAATTGCCGTGATATCGGCCAAAACTTTGTACGCAGAGTGTTTAACACTTCACACACAAGCGTTTAAATGGCTGTAACTATTCGGTTATAATCCCGTCGTTTACATGGATAATAAAAGACTGCTGGGAGTATATGAGCGTGTTGAAAAAACTGAGCTATTTGCTGGCTGTCGGGATGACGGCCGCCAGCTTGTCTGGGGCAGTGCTTGCTGCCGATGAGATGTCACCGGAAGCCATTGCCGAGCGGATCAAACCAATCGGTCAGGTCTATACCGCCAAGGATCTGGAAGGTATTGCCGGCGCGAGTGCTGCACCGGCGGCGGCCGCCTCTTCCGGTCCCCGCGATGGCGAAACGGTATACAAGGGCGCCTGCTTTGCCTGTCACGACACCGGCGCCGCCGGTGCCCCCAAACGGGGTGACAAGGCCGCCTGGGATCCTCGCATCGCCCAGGGCATTGATACTCTCAAGAAACATGCCATTGAAGGCTTTACCGGCAAGTCCGGCATGATGCCTCCGCGCGGCACCTGTGCGAACTGTAGTGATGAAGAGATAGAAAACGCCATCCACTACATGATCGACAAGCTGTAAGTATTTGAAAGGGCCGCAATTGCGGCCCTTTCAATCTATCGGCTTCCGACTACTCTTGTAAGGTAGACATATCGGGAGTTGCACATGTCGTCCCAATCCATCGAACCCCACTACTCAACTCCTCTGTTGGCGTTGGTCTCTGCCATTATGGACTTCCCGGCGCCACAAACCGCCACGTCTGACGATTACGATGCCCTGATCCAGCAGATTGACCAACTCTGCCCGCTGCAACATTTCGGCATGCTGGGCCTCTCCGATACCGGCCTGAACTGGCTTTACGCCTACAAGGTCAGCGACATCTTCAAGCAACAGCTGGGCCGTGAGCAGTCCCGCATCACCGATCAACTCACCCAGCTGGATGAAGCCGAAGGGTGGTGCGTCTTCCCCATCGAGCATGGCCAGATACAGTGGTTGCTGGCGCGTGGCACACCAGCCGACCTGCCGACCCTGCGCCTGCTGCTGGAGTGTCTGGCCAAACGGCTGACCGAAACCCAGGCGGGTTCCCATCTTACCGAGCTCCCTTCGCCGCTGATCCGCAAAGACCCAAACTGGAAAAAGAAAATCGAGAGCATCAGCCGCATCATGCGGCTCGCCAATACCCTGCCGGCCCAGGCGCTCTTCTCCCAACTGGAAGCGGTACTGCGTCAGATGCTCACCATCGAGGACATGCTGCTGGTCAGGCTAACCAGTCAGAAGCTGGAAAAGATCTACCCTGCCCATCCCCATCAGGGAGACGAGTTCATCAGCGGCTTGTGCCACAGCACCAGCAATATCGAGGTGAGCAGGGAGTCACGCTACTGGCACAGCATGCCGCTGCGGCTGCAACAACAGTACTTCGCCCACTTCATCATCAGCACGGCTCAACCGCTGGAGACCGACGACAAGCTGTTTCTCGACTTCCTGCGTGGTCAGCTCACCCTGCTGCTGGAGCTGAGACGGATCCGCCAGCAGCTCAACGACATCAATACCGAAGACTCCATCAACCAACGGCTGCAACAGCTGCGTCAGACCAACCTCAGGCTGCAAAAGCAGCTCAAGCAGCATCAGGAGCTGGAACGGCGGCTGCAATTCGATGCGCTTCACGACCCGCTGACCCAACTGCCCAACCGCGCGCTGTTGATGAACCACCTCAACCACGCCATGACCCACTACAACCGCTACAAATCGCCGGGATTTGCGGTAATTTTTATCGATGTGGACCACTTCAAGCAGATCAATGACACCCTGGGCCACAGCGCTGGCGATCAGCTGCTCAAGGAGGTGAGCCGCCGCCTGCAGACCTGCATCCGGCAAAATGATCTGGTGGCCAGACTGGGGGGCGACGAGTTCGTTATCTATCTGGACAGCAGCAAGAGCGACGATGACATCAGCCCGGTGCTCAACCGCATTATCAGCCGTCTCTCCTACCCGTTCCGGCTACTCGGCAACGAGTTGAGCATTACCGTCAGCCTTGGGGTATCGAGCGTCTCCGAGCAAACCTCAGATATCAGCCAGCTGCTCCATCAGGCCGATTTGGCCATGTATCAGGCCAAGCGCAATGGTCGCAGTCGCATCGTCAGCTACTCGGATGATTGCATCAACCAGAACTGGAATTCGCCGGAAGAGATGCTGGCCAGAGCCCTGCGGGAGGGGCGCATCGTCCCCTACTTCCAGCCGGTGATCCGGCTGCAGGATAGCCGCCTGACCGGACTGGAGGTGATGGCGCGCTGGCTGACCGAGGAGGGGATTCTAAAGGATGCGTTCGACTTTATTCCGCTGGCGGAGCAGTGTGGTCTGATACTGGAGCTGGATTACCAGATCCTGCGCCACACCTGCCAACAGCTGAAGAACTGGCTGCCAATCTCCGGGCAGGGCAAGTTCAAGGTCGCCATCAATCTGTCGGGCAAGCATCTGGTCAACCATGACCACATCATGCGACTGATGGGGATCATCGAAGAGGAAGGGATCGCCCCCGGCTATCTGATTTTTGAATTCAACGAGCGGGAGCTGTCGCGACAAGATTCCGATGCACTGGCATCCCTGCACGAGCTGCGCGCCAAGGGCATCCAGATCAGCCTCGATGATTTTGGGACCGGCTTCTCCTCCCTCAACGCTCTGTTCCACTTCCCGGTGGATTACATCAAGGTGGATGACAGCTTTACCCAGCGGATGCTGCAATCACCCAAAGATTTGGCGCTGATCCGCGCCATGCGGGATATCTGTCAGGATCTCGATTATACCCTGGTCGTCGAGGGGATCGAGAACCAGCAGCAGTTGCAGAAGCTGATTGATATCGGCTGCCGGATGGGGCAAGGGCGCTATATCTCTCCGCCCATGCCGGGAGCAGACATAGTACCGCTACTGACCCCGGCCAATCCTTAGGGTTAATCCTTCTTGAACAACGCCCGCAGGTTGGCAACACCGACCTGCCCCTTCTGCTGGCGCTCCTCGGCAGTCACCTTCTTCTGGTTTTCCCATTCAAGATCATCCTGCGGCAGCTCCAGCAGGAAGCGGCTTGGCTCCGGACGTACCGACTCGCCAAACTGGCGCCGCTCCTTGCAGAGGGTGAAGGTCAGTTCGGTCTGAGCCCGGGTGATCCCCACGTAGGCGAGACGCCGCTCCTCCTCCACATTGTCCTCGTCAATGCTGGTCTGGTGGGGCAGCAAGCCCTCCTCCATCCCCACCATGTAGACATAGGGGAACTCCAACCCCTTGGAGGCATGCAGCGTCATCAACTGCACCTGATCGGCGTCATCCTCCCCCTCGTTGCGCTCCATCATGTCGCGCAGGGTGAGGCGAGTGACCACCTGTGCCAGCGTCATCGACTCCTCCAGCTCATCTCCTTCAAGCATCTCGGTGATCCAGCGATAGAGGGTGGAGACGTTCTGCATCCGCATCTCGGCCGCTTTCGGGCTGGGCGAGGTCTCGTAGAGCCACTCTTCGTAGTGGATCTCCTTGATCATGTCCCGCACCGCCTCCACCGGATTACCGCGCAGCGCCTGATCGCCAAGGCGTACCAGCCAGTTGGTGAAGGCCTGCAGGGCCACGAGGCCACGGCCGGAGAGGTGCTGCTCCAGCCCCAGCTCGAAGCTGGCGGCAAACAGACTCTTGCCGCGCTGGTTGGCGTATTGGCCAAGCTTTTCGAGGGTGGTGGGGCCGATCTCGCGACGCGGCAGGTTGACCACCCGCAGAAAAGCGGTGTCCTCATCCGGATTCACCAGCAGCTTGAGGTAGGCCATGATGTCCTTGATCTCGGTGCGGGAGAAAAACGAGGTGCCGCCGGAGATACGATAAGGAATCCGGTTGGTCATCAGCGCCTTCTCGAAGATGCGCGACTGATGGTTGCCCCGATAGAGGATGGCGTAATCCTTGAACCGCGTGCGGTTCATAAACTTGTGGCCCATCATCTCGGCGGCGATCCGCTCAGCTTCGTGCTCCTCGTTCTTGGCGAACAGCACCTTGAGCTTCACCCCCTCATCAAGCTCGGAGAAGAGCGCCTTGTCATAGACGTGCGGGTTGTTGGCGATCAGGATGTTGGCGCACTTGAGGATCCGCCGCTTGGAGCGGTAGTTCTGCTCCAGCTTGATCAGCTTGAGGCTGGGGAAATCCTCGCTCAGCAGCACCAGATTCTGCGGCTTGGCACCGCGCCAGGAGTAGATGGACTGGTCATCATCCCCTACCACGGTAAAACGGGCCCGCTCGCCAACGATCTGCTTCACCAGCTCGTATTGGCTGGTGTTGGTGTCTTGGTACTCATCGACCAGCAGATAGCGGATCTTGTTCTGCCAGCGCTCGCGCACCTCCTGATTGCTCTTGAGCAGCAGGGTCGGCATCACGATGAGGTCGTCAAAATCCAGCGCGTTATAGGCCACCATCTGGCGGTGATAGCGCTCATAGAGCTGGGCCATCAGCACCTCTTCCGGCCCACGGGCGATGCGCATGGCGCGGGCTGGCAGGATAAGGTCGTTCTTCCAGTTGGAGATTTGGCTGATAAGGGCCGAGAGCTTGTCCTTGTCGTTGTCGAGCTCGTCTTCAGTCAATTCTTTCAGCAGCGCCAGCTGGTCGGTATCATCGAACAGGGAGAAGTTCGCCTTGAGATTCAGGCTCTTGTGCTCACGACGAATGATATCGAGCCCCAGGGTATGGAAGGTGGAGACCATCAGCCCCCGCGCCTCCTTGCGACCCAAAGTCTGGCCAACCCGCTCCTTCATCTCCCGCGCAGCCTTGTTGGTAAAGGTGACCGCCGCTATGTTGCGCGCACTGTAGCCGCACTGCTGCACCAGATAGGCAATCTTGTTGGTGATGACGCGGGTCTTGCCCGATCCGGCACCCGCCAGCACCAGGCAAGGGCCGGAAACATACTTGACCGCTTCGTTCTGATTGGGGTTGAGCTTCATGGGCCGGATCTCTTGGCTTATGATGAGGGGCGGCATTGTACCAGAAATCACCCGATGAGCCGTACCTGCCAGCCGCTCATCGGGCTTATCGCACCTTGTGTTCGGGCGCTATTTTCAGGATCATGGCCGACCTTCGAAATGATGATTTTTTCCAGATAGTGAGGGGAGCATGAATCAGCAACAGCACAACCAACTGCGCAGCCAGTTTCCGGCCTTGGCGCAGGAGGTAAACGGCCACCCTCTGGTCTATCTGGACAACGCCGCCACCACCCAGAAACCGCAAGCGGTACTGGATGCCATCGCTCACTACTATCGGGCCGACAACGCCAACGTGCACCGCGCCGCCCACGCCCTGAGTGGCCGTGCCACCCGCTCCTTCGAAGCGGCCCGCGAGACGGTCGCCCGCTTTATCAATGCGCCCCACAGCCACGAGGTGATCTGGACCCGCGGCACCACGGAGGCGATCAATCTGGTGGCCCAGAGCTGGGGGATGAGCGAGCTCAAGGCGGGGGACGAAATTATCCTCAGCACGCTGGAGCACCACGCCAATATCGTCCCGTGGCAACTGGTCGCCCAACGCACAGGAGCGGTGATCCGGGTCATCCCCCTCAATGAGCGGGGCGATCTCGATCTGGCCGCCTATCACGCCATGCTGGGGCCACGCACCCGGCTGGTGAGCGTGGCCCACGTATCCAATGCCCTTGGCACCGTCAATCCGGTCACCTGGATAGTAGAGGCCGCCAAAGCGGTTGGCGCCGTGACGCTGATCGACGGCGCCCAGGCGGTGGCTCATCTCGACGTCGATGTGCAAGCCATCGGTTGCGACTTCTACGCCTTCTCCGGCCACAAGCTCTATGGCCCGACCGGCATCGGTGTGTTGTGGGGCCGCACCGAGCTATTGGAGCGGATGCCGCCCTGGCAAGCCGGTGGCGAGATGATCGATCGGGTCAGTTTCAGCGGCACCACCTTCAATATCCTGCCTTTCAAATTCGAGGCGGGCACCCCCCATATCGCTGGCGCTATCGGCCTCGCCGCCGCCATCGACTTTGTGATGGCGCAAGATAGGGAATGGCTCGCCCAACATGAGCAGGCACTGACCGACTATCTGGTCGCTGGCCTGCAACAGGTGCCGGGGCTGCGTCTGGTCGGCGAACCCGGCCAACGCGCCGGTGCGGTCTCTTTCCTGCTCGACGACATCCACCCGCAAGATGCTGCTACCCTGCTCGACATGCAGGGGATCGCCCTGCGAGTCGGCCATCACTGCGCCATGCCACTGATGGAATCGCTCGGGATCGGCGGCACCATGCGCACCTCGCTGGCTTGCTACAACAATCGGGACGATGTCGACGCCCTGCTGGCCGCCCTGCACAAACTCAGTGACTTCTTCTAAGGCAGACAACCGAATGAGTGACCTCGCAAGCTATACCCAGATTGGCATTGAGCCCAACGCCGACACCATCCGCCAGCAGTTTGCCGCCGCTCACGGCTGGGAGAACCAGTACCGGCTCATCATCCAGCTCGGCAAGCAGCTGCCAGCGCTACCCGCCAAATGGCAGCAGGAGGAGTTCCGCCTCAAGGGGTGTGAAAGCCAGGCTTGGCTGAAGGGAGAACAAAGCGAGGATGGCTGCTGGCACTTTGCCTGTGATTCCGATGCTCGCATCGTGCGGGGCCTAATCGTCATCGTGCTGGCAGCACTCAACCATCAATCGTCTGCGGCGATCCAGGCTTTTGATATGGAAGACTATTTCAGCGAACTGGGACTTGAAAAACACTTGAGCCCGTCACGAGGTAACGGGCTCAGAGCGATCGTACTGGCGATCCGGGAACAAGCGGTCTAACCCGCCTTGTTCAGTGGTCGATTAGGCTTCGCTAATCGACCCAGCATCTTCATTCCCTGCCTCTTTCTCGGCTCGGGTGCCCCGCTCGGCAATCTTCTTCAATACCCGGGACGCGGCAACCAGCCCGAAGGTTGCCGTCACCGGCGTCACGGCGCCAAAACCGGAGGCGCAATCCATCTTCATGGTGCCATCGCTGGCCGCCTTGGCCTGACAGGTGCCGCCATTGCCATCCGGATAACTCAACTGCTCGGTAGAGAAGACACACTCCACCCCGAACTTACGCGCCGGATTCTTGCTAAAGTTGTGCAACCGGCGTAGATCAGAGCGCACCTTGGCCGCCAGTGGATCCTGAATGGTCTTGGCCAGATCCGCCACAGTGATTTGGGTCGGGTCCATCTGCCCGCCAGCACCACCCGCGACGATCACCGGGATTTTGTTGCGCTTGCAGAAGGCAATCAGCGCCACCTTGGCCTTGACCGAGTCGATGGCGTCCACCACATAGTCAAACTCCCGCTTGATATGCTCGGCCAGGTTATCGGCGGTGACGAAATCATCCACCTCGATCACGTCGCAATCCGGGTTGATGGCGCGAATACGCTCGGCCATCACCTCGGTCTTGAGGCGACCGACTGTCCCCTGCATAGCGTGGATCTGGCGATTGGTGTTGGTGATGCAGATATCGTCCATGTCGATCAGGGTGATCTTGTTGATACCGGCACGGGCCAGCGCCTCGGCTGCCCAGGAGCCCACACCGCCGATCCCCACCACACAGACCTTGGCCTGGCTAAAGGAGCGCAGCGCGCTCTGACCATAAAGACGGGCAATGCCCCCGAATCGCTGTAGATATTCTGCTTTCATACCACCACCTTGCTTGAGGGCGGCCATTATAGCGACAACCACCGCCAGCGGCGATGGCATAACCGGAGAAAATCGGGGAGGAAAAACAGAGAAAACGGCAGGGAAGAGAGAATAAAAGGTCAATTATCAGCCAACTTTCTGAATGGCAGCCAATAAAAAACCCCGCTCGATGAGCGGGGTTCTTAACTTGGGTGCCTGGCAGTGTCCTACTCTCGCATGGCGAATGCCACACTACCATCGGCGCTACCGCGTTTCACTTCTGAG
>NZ_JANFNV010000041.1:0-32597 GCF_024436075.1 Aeromonas sp. JL9
CAATACAATGACGGGATACCGCCAGCAAAAGCCGAGGTTCGGCCTAACCAAGTGTCCGGATTTAGTTGACCACTACACGTGCCCCTCCTTGAAATACAGAACCCACGATGCATCACATCGCGGGTTCTGAGTGTCTAAAAGTTAGCTAATAATGTTTAGGTCTAGTATGGGTATAGAAAGACTCGATACCTGATCAGAGCACATGAACGGATGCGGTGTTGGTGGTACCGCTCGGTACCAGGGCACCGGAGACCATGACAACCACATCACCCTTCACGCCCATGCCGATTTCCAGCGCGGCTTCTTTGCCGATGCGATAGAAGTCGTCGGTGGAGGCGATGGAGTCAACCACGTGAGCAACCACACCCTTGGTCAGCACCAGCTGGGCAGCGGTCTTCTTGTTGGTGGTGATGGCCAGGATCCAGGCTTTCGGGAAGTACTTGCGAATGGCCTTGGCAGATTTGCCGCCTTCGGTGGCAACCACGATCAGCGGGGCGTCCAGCTTCTCGGAGGTCTCGACCGCGCCTTTGCAGACCGCTTCGGTGATGCGCAGCTTGTTGCTGTCATTGGCAGCAGACAGGTTGGACGGCATCACGGCATCGGTACGCTCGCAGATGGTGGCCATGATGGTCACGGCTTCCAGCGGGTACTTGCCCTTGGCGGACTCACCGGACAGCATGACTGCGTCGGTACCGTCCAGGATGGCGTTGGCCACGTCGCCGGCTTCGGCGCGGGTCGGACGCGGGTTCTTGATCATGGAGTCCAGCATCTGGGTGGCGGTGATGACCACTTTGCGGGCTTTGTTGCACTTCTCGATGATCATCTTCTGGGCGAAGATCACTTCTTCTACCGGGATCTCGACACCCATGTCGCCACGGGCAACCATGATGCCGTCGGAGACAGCCAGGATCTCGTCGAAGTTGTCCAGACCTTCCTGGTTTTCGATCTTGGAGATGATCTGGATGTTCTCGCCGCCGTGGGCTTTCAGGTGCTCACGGATTTCCAGCACGTCTTCTTTCTTGCGAATGAAGGAGGCGGCAACGAAATCAACGCCTTGCTCGCAACCGAAGATGAGGTCGCGCTTGTCTTTCTCGGCCAGGGCCGGCAGCTTGATGGATACGCCCGGCAGGTTGATGCCCTTGTTCTCGCCCAGGTCACCGTTGTTGAGCACTTTACAGATCACTTCGCGCTCGGTGATTTCGATGACGTCCAAGCCAATCAGGCCGTCGTCAACCAGGATGCGGTTGCCGACGCGCAGGTCGCTGGCAAAGCCGGCATAGGTGACGGCGACTTTGTCTTTGTTGCCCACCACGGTCTGGTCGGTGGTGAAGGTGAAGGTCTGGCCGGCGACCAGGGAGACGTCGTTGCCGCCTTCGAGCTTGATGGTGCGGATTTCCGGACCCTTGGTGTCCAGCAGGATGGCTGCGTGCTTGCCGGTTTCGGCCATGACAGCGCGCAGGTTGCTGATGCGACCACCGTGTTCGGCGTAGTCGCCGTGGGAGAAGTTCAGGCGCATGACGTTCATGCCGGCATCCAGCATCTTGCCCAGCATTTCTTTGGATTCGGTCTTGGGACCGATGGTGCAGACGATTTTGGTCTTTTTCATGTCAGTCTTCATGGTGCTGTTGTCATCTCTTCAATGTGAAATAGTCAGCGGGTCGGGGCAAAGGCGGCCAACGCCGGCAGTCCTCTGCCCTCCCGATCAAACAGGGCCTGGTTCTCCCAACCATTACCGAGGGGTTCGTCTATCCCGAGGAACGCCATGCCAGCCTGACTGGCCCAGCTGTCACCGGTGACCCGGATCCAGCCCGGCTCCCAGTAGACAAACCCGAGCCCGAGCCGATCCGGCACTGCGCCAATAGCGGCACCCAAGGCATCGAGAAACGCCAGTTGCCCCTCGGGCGTCGCAGCAAACCCGCCGCGCACGGCCTCCTGCTCACCGAAGGCGTTGCGAACAGCGTCCTGGTTGACGGTGTCGTGCCCATAGGCGGTCTCAACCACCAGCAGCGGGAGTCTGATTTGGGTGGCAAGGCTGTTCATGGTGCGCGAGAGGTCACCCAAGGATCCGTGCCAATAGGGGTAGAAGGAGAGACCCACCAGATCGAACGGCACATCGCGCGCCTGCATCGCCTTGAACCAGCGCAGGCACTGAGCCTCATCCCCTCCTTCAGCAAGATGCAGCATCAGTCGTGGGGTGATCCCCCCCTCGCTGCCAGCGCGGATCCCGGCGATGGCCGCCTTGAGCAGCTGGGCCAGTCGATCGAACCCCTCCTCTTCTTCCTGTCGGTGTAGTTGCCCCAGCGGCCACAGCATGCCGTTATTGAGTTCGTTGCCGACCTGTACCATTTGCGGCGGCACCCTAGCCTCGCGCAGGCGCTGCATCACGGCGGCGCTGTAATCGTGCAACATCGCAGCCAGTTCTGCTTCCGACTTGCCTCGCCAGGTCCGTGGCGTGTACTGCTTGCCCGGATCGGCCCAGAAGTCGCTGTAATGAAGATCGAGCAACCAGGGCAGGTTGAGGGACCGGCTTCGCTGCGCCAGTGCAATCACCTTTTCCAGATCATTGTTGCCACCACCAAAGGGTTCCCCCTTGGCCGAGCGGGGATCGACCCACAGCCGCAGGCGCACCAGGTTGAGGCCACGCTCGCGCATCAGGGTTAGCAAATCCCCCTGTCGCGTTTCGTCCTGATAGTGAACGCCCAGGCGCTCGAGTTCGGCCAAGGTGGAGACATCCGCCCCTCGGATGGCCAGGTTGTGAGGAGCGGCTCCAGCCCCTGCACTGATCGCTCCCAGCATGACCAACAGTGGCCAGCTCAGCGGGAGGTACATGCTAGTGTTGCTCCGGCTCATGCAACTCGAACCACTGACCAAGCTCGCGGCGCAGGTTGTCCGAGCGCTTGCCGAAGATGGCCTGCACCTCGTCACCGATGATGATGACGCCGATGGCACCGAGACCTTGCAGCGCCTCGCTGTCGACCTGCTGCAAGGCATTGACCCTGACCCGCAGCCGGGTCAGGCAAGCGTCAAAGCCCACTATGTTGTCGCGCCCCCCAAAGGCAGCGATGAGCGCGGTGATGGCCGCCTCGTCCAGCCCGGAGAGCGGCGCCTCGGTCGATTTTTCCTCCTTGTGGCCGAGGGCGGCGGCGAACAGCCGCTTGAAGTCCTGCATCTTGACCATTTGAATCTCCTAAACGTAAAAAGAAGAGGGTGAAGCCACTGGCTCCGCCCCGCAATCAATAGGCGCGACGCAGCACCCGGCAGCCGAATGGGGGCAGCACCAGTGAATCGCTCAGCGCCTCACCGCTCACCATGTCACTGTGACCACCCGGCAGACTGACCAGGCGCTCGGCGTTGGCGAAGTTTTGCACGAACACGAACACCTGCTCACCATCGGTGCGGCACTGGGCGGTGACCCCCTCCGGCAAGGCTGGCAAAACACGCGGCAGGGCAAGGGTCTCGATGAGATGACCAAAGAAGTCGCGTTGGAACGCCAGATCATTTCGCGAGGCGACATAATAGGCGCGACCTGTCCCGTGCTCGTTGACCGTCACCGCCGGACGTCCGGCATAAAAGTCACCGTCATAGCTGGCCAGGGCCCTCGCGCCTTCCAGGTGGATGAGATCGCAAAGGTGAGTGACTTCGTAAGGGCCGCAGAGTCCGGCTTCGTTGCCAGCAAGACCCGAGACGGCGTTACGTTCCTCGTCATAGAGACCGTCTATCTCCTCTGCCCAGATCCCAAGGACCGGGCGCAGCGGCCCTGGGAATCCCCCCAGGTGACAGAGATCGGTCTCGTTGACGATACCGCTCCAGTAAGTGGTAACAAACTGCCCACCTCGTTTGACAAAGGCGTCAACCCGTTCGGCAAAGCCATCGCGCACCATGTAGAGCATTGGGGCGATAACCAGGTCATAGCCATCCAGCGCGCAGTCGGCATTGATGACATCCACCGCCACCCCTGCCTCCCAGAATGGGCGGTAGTGCTCGGCTACCGTCTTCTCGTAGAAGAGGCCGGCATTGCGCGGCCCCTGGGCATTGTCCATGGCCCAACGGCTCTCCCAGTCGAAAATGATGGCCACTTTGGCCTCGACGCGGCTGCCAGCGACCTCTTGCAACTTGGCCAGGATCTCGCCTAGCGCCTGCACCTCGCGGCCCACCCGGGTATCGATGTGACCAACGTGATCGACCACGGCGCCGTGGAACTTCTCGACCGAACCACGGCTCTTGCGCCACTGGAAGTACTGCACCGAGTCGGAGCCGTGGGCTACCGCCTGCAAGGAGGAGAGGATATGCATTCCCGGCTTCTTGAGCTTGCTGATGGGCTGCCAGTTGGTCAGGCTCGGGGTCGACTCCATCAGGAAGAAAGGTTTGCCTCCCTTGAGAGTGCGCATCAGGTCGTGATACATGGCGGTGTACGCCGCCAGGGTCGAGTCATCGCCACTGTTGTGCCAGAGGGGGTAGCTGTCCCAGGAGATGAAATCGATCTCCTTGGCCAACTGCCAGTAGTCATAGTCGTAGAAGTACTCCATGAAGTTGGTGGTGGCCGGCAGGCTCGGGTTGACCGCCTTCAAGGGCTTGATCTCCTCGGCACAGAAATCGCTCACCTGGGCGGTATTGAAACGCTTCCAATCGAGGTTTAGGCCGTGGATCGAGCTCTCGCCGATGGGAGACGGGGATTCGATCTGTGACCAGTCGGTGTAGGTATGGCTCCAGAAGCTGCTCCACCAGGCGTGATTGAGCGCTTCTATGCTGCCATAACGAGCCTTGAGCCAGTCACGAAAGCGCTCCTGACAAAGCTCGCAGTGGCACTCGCCGCCGTACTCGTTGGAGATGTGCCAGGCGATGACACCTGGATGATGGCCGTAGCGTTCGGCCAGGGCACCGTTGATAGCGCGCACCTTGTCACGATAGACAGGCGAACTCATACAGTGATTGTGACGGCCACCGTGCAGTGCCTTCACACGTTCCTTGCTGACCCGCAGCACCTCGGGATAACGCTGGGAAAGCCAAGCCGGGCGAGCACCACTTGGTGTGGCGAGGAAAACTGACACACCGTTTTCGTGCAAGCGATCGAGCACCGTATCGAGCCAGCCGAATTCATAGCGCCCCTCTTGTGGCTCCAGGGAAGACCAACTGAAGATGCCGACCGACATCACATTGCAGCGGGTCTGCTTCATCATCTCGAGATCGCGCTCGAACACCTGGGGATCATCCAGCCACTGATCCGGGTTGTAATCAGCACCATGCAGCAGAGCGGGCACCCGTTCACTGAGCGGGGGAAACTTGAACATCACACATCTCCTAAAACGAGGGGGCGCCGGCCATGGCCGGTCGCCCTATCGGTTGAAACCGGGTCAGTTGAATACCTTGATCGAGGGGAGCACATGGCCGGAGCAGTCAAACAGCGCCTGGTTCTCCCGGGCATTGCCCTCTTTCCAGTCGTCGCTGTTGTACTTCATCCCAGCCTTGGTGGCCCAAGTGGCACCAGGGGTTGGCAGCCACGCAGGCTCCCAGTAGAAGACTCCCTTGCCACGCCCGTCCGGTACCGCCACCACGCTCTTGATCAGATCGCGCAGGAAGTCGGCCTGCCCCTGTACGCTGGCCGGGTAACCACCGTCGCTCGCCTCCTTGGCAGTGAAGTTGTTCTCGGCGTTGTCGCAGTTCTCTGTGGTGTAGCCGTAGGCGGCCTCGACCACGATCACATCCTTGCCATAGCGCTTGCTGATGTCATCCATGTTGGCCTTGAGGGCACTGATAGGGCCATTCCAGTAGGTGTAGAAGGAGAGTCCGATGATATCGAAGGGCACCTCGCGCTTGGCGACTTCATCAAACCACCAGACGAAGGTGTCGTTTTTGGTGCCCTCAGCCAGATGCAGCATCACCTTGATATCTTTGCCGTGCTCTTTCACAGCACGTACACCAGCCTTGAGCAGTGTGGCCAGGCGATCAAACTCCCCACCGTTTTGCCCCCAGCTCTTGCCCTCTGGCCATAACATGCCACCATTGATCTCGTTGCCGACCTGCACCATGTCAGGCATCACACCGGCCTTTGCCAGGGCATCCATGCTTTCCTTGGTATGGGCGTAAACGGCATCCGCCAACTGCTCGACTGACATCGTACGCCACGCCTTGGGCTTGTTCTGGCGGCCCGGATCGGTCCAGAAGTCGCTGTAGTGGAAATCGAGCAGGAACTTCATACCAAGGGCCTTGGCACGCTTGGCAAGCGCTATCGTTGCAGCCAGATCGTTGTTACCACCGCCGTAAGGCTTGCCGTCCGCATCCTTGGGGTCTACCCACAGGCGCAGGCGAATGTAGTTAAAGCCGTTCTCCTTGAGGATTGCCATGGCGTCCTGTTGCTTGCCACTGGCATCAAAGAACTTGCCACCAAATTTCTCTACTTCGGCCAGCATGGAGACATCAGCCCCCTTGATGAACTCCTGTGGTACCGCAACTGGTTGCACCACCACATTTTCGGCAGCCACGGCGGGGGCATGCATACCCAACATGCCGGTGGCGAGCAGCGCCGCCATCACCAGCGTCTTCTTGATTTTCATGTCGAACGTCCTGTTTAACGGATTAACCCTTGGTCCCACCTGCGGTAAGACCGGAAACGAAGTACTTCTGCAAGGAGAGGTACAAGATGGCCACCGGCACCGCGATGAGCACAGCTCCCGCCGCATAGGTGGTGTAGCTGGCCCCCATCTTCTGGGCGACCAGGTTGTAGAGACCAATGGGCAAGGTGAACTGATCCGGGGTGCGCAATATGGTGCTGGCCAGGATGAAGTCGCCAAGCGGGCCGGTGAAGGAGAACAGTGCAACCACCGCAATGATGGGCTTGGAGAGCGGCATGATGATCTCGATGAAGATGCGGAAGTTGCCCGCTCCGTCCATACGCGCCGACTCGTCAAGATCCTTGGGGATGGCGTCCAGATAACCCTTCATCAGATAGGTGTTCATCGGGATCATGCCGCCCACATAGACCAGCACCAGCGCCAGGTGGCTGTTGACCAGACCCAGCATCTGGGCCAACACGAAGATGGCGATGAGGGCCGAGAACTGGGGCACCATCTGCAACAACAGGAACAACATCAGGCCATTTTGCCGCCCACGGAAACGAAAGCGCGAGAAGGCATAGGCAGTGAAGCTGACGCTGATGAGGGTCAACACCATGGTCAGGAAACTGATCTTCATCGAGTTCCAGTACCAGTCGGCGTAGTCGATGCGCCCGTCAAACAGCTCCTGGTAATGAATAAAGGAGAAGTTTTCCGGGATGATCGAGGTGTTGAGCAGGCTGCTGCCCGGGTTGAGGGATGCCCCCACCGTCCAGATGAGGGGGTAGATGATGATCACCGCAACCATAGCCAGCAGCAAATAGCTTAGGGTCAGGCGGATGGCATTACTCTTTTTCAGACTGTGTTTGGCACTCATGGCTGGATCTCCTTACACCATGTCGTCTTGCTTGAACGAATTGGTCGCACGGAACTGCCACAGGGCAATGCCGACCACGAAGATGGAGAGCAGAATGGTGATGCTCGCTGCAATCGCATACTGGGATGACGACATGGTCAGCTTGTAGATCCAGGAGACCAGGATGTCGGTGCCGCCGGCATTGGAACCAGCCACCGCCGGTCCCCCGTTGTTGAACAGGTAAATAATGTTGAAGTTGTTGAAGTTGAAGGTGTACTGGGTGATGAGGATCGGAGCGATCGAATACAGCACCAAGGGCAGCGTAATGGTGGTCAACTTGTGCCATGTGCTGGCACCGTCGATGGTGGCCGCCTCGTAGAGATCATCCGGGATAGCCTGCAACACCCCAGTGGTCATGGCGAAGACGAACGGGAAGCCAAGCCAGGTCTGCATCAGGATGAGGGCTGTCTTGGTCCAGAAGGGATCAGTCATCCATGCCTTGGGGTCGATACCAAGAGAAGCCAGAATACCGTTGTTGATGACGCCAAAGGTCTCGTTGAACATGCCGGCGAACACCAGAATGGTGACAAAACCGGGCACTGCCCACGGCAGGATCAGGATGGTGCGGATGAGCGGCTTGAAGCGCAGATCCTTCTGATTGACCAGGATCGCCAGCAGCACCCCGACCGAGCATTGCAACGTGGTGGCGATCAGCGTCCAGATCACGGTCCACTGCAGCACGTCGAGCAAGGTCGAGCGCCACAGATCGAGCTTGAAGATGTTGATGAAGTTCTTCATCCCCACCCAGTCCACCAACTTGGCCGGCGGGGTGTGGTATAGATCGTAGTTGGTGAAGGCGATGGAGAAGCCGAAGATGATGGGGAACACCACCACGAACACCAGCAGGATGAAGCCCGGGGTGATCATCAGGTACGGGAACCCTTCGCTCAGCAGCAACTGGTATTGCTTGCGCACACTGGTCAGGGCCACGCCACGATCGCGGCGATCACCGTTGATATAGGCGTCGCGGATACTCCAGTAGTAGAAAGCACAACCAAAGATAGCCACCAGTACGCTGATGACCCCCTTGGCCAGAAGGAAGACGGAGTTGTCCCGCGGTAACTCGATACCGAGGGTGAGCAGGCCCCAGAAGCCCTGCGACAGGAAGTCATGGAATACGCCGAAGAAGCAAACCATGACGATAAAAAACAGGGTGCCCTTGACCCATTGCCGGTTATACCACTGTCCGAGTCCCGGTATCAGCGAGAGCAGCGCGGCAACCTTGGCATGATGGGTTCTTGTACCAATCTGGGTGAACGATTCGGAATCGACAACCACAATTTACCTCCTTTCCATTAAGAGCCCGGGCGACCACTGATGCCGCCCGGCCCGAATCGAGCCGGAGCTCGACTGTTGTTATTGCTGTGCGTGATTGACTTCGATCTGCATGTTGATGTTCTTGACCGCGCCGTCCAAAGCCGCCTTGACATCCTGCTTGCCGGTCACACCGAGCTGCAGTGCGCTGTTGGCCGGGGTCCACACCTCCTGCATCTCGGGCACACTTGGCATCGGGATGGCGAAGCCAGCCTGAATGGCCACGGCCCGGGATTTCTCGTCGTCCTTGATGAGCGGATCGTCGATCAATGCCTTGAGCGGCGGGATCTCACCGGTCTTCTGGAAGCGGACCTTGGCGTACTCAGGCTGATTGATGAACTCGATGAACTGCTGTGCCAGCTCTTTCTGCTTGGAATAGGTTGAAATGCTGTACCCCTTCACGCCGAGGAAGGAGCGCATGTGTTCGCCATTGGGCAGTGTCGGCAGTGGGGCGACGCCATAATTCACACCGGCATCCTTGTAAGGTTGGAACGACCAAGGTCCCGTGATAACAGCCGCCGCCTTCTTCTCGGTAAACAAAGAGTCGATGGCGTTTGCGCCGGTCTCACCGACGATACCGGCTGGGAAAAGCCCTTCGCTATAGAAACGCTTGAGGAAGCTGACCGCGTCGACCGCCCCCTGGTTGGCCAAGCCCACGTCCTTGACGTTGAGCGAACCGTTGGGGTTCTGGCCGAAGATGTAGCCCCCCATGGCGGCCACTACGCCGTAGGAGTAATAGATCTCGTCAAACTTGGCGAGCAGGCCGTATTTGTTCTCCCCACGCAGGGTCTGGGAGGTCTTGATCAGCTCGTCGAAGCTCTCCGGCGCCTTGGGCAGCAGGTCTTTGTTGTAGACCATGACGATGGTCTCGACCGCCTTGGGCAGGCCATAGAGCTTGCCTTCATAAGTCTGGGCATCCACCGCCGGCTTGGTGAAGCCGGCCAGATAGTCGGCACCCGGCTTGATCTCGCTGATGAGCCCCTGCACCACGGCGGTGCCCACCTGATCATGGGGCAATACCAACACATCCGGGCCTATGCCGGCAGGGCCGTCCAGGCGCAGCTTCTCGATCTGCTGGGCATAGGGGGTTTCGAGGATCTTAACCTTGACGCTGTGTTTGGCTTCGAACGCCTTGACGGCCTCCTCTATGCCATTTGATTTCTTGATGTCTTCCCACACCAGCAGTTCACCGTCGGCAGCCCGGGCTACCTGCCCCAACCCCACCACGCCAAAAGAAAACAACATTGCAGCGGTCAATTTATTGATTTTCATATGATTTCCTTGTCCCTAACTCAGGTAAAAACAGGCCTTCGCCGACCACGTCGGTTAGGTGGGTGTTACGATGCCATCCAGCCGGTGTAACTTATGACGCTTGTTACCGATTAGTGTGTAAAGCAGAGCACAACCACATTGCACACTGTACTGGTCTGGCCTCTATGACGCGCACTCACCATCACCTAATGTAATGATAAATAACCGGTTTAATCCTATACATCAGATCCGGAGCAACTCGCTCTCTCTCTTAATTTCTTGCCGCCTACGCCCTTCACTATGCTTTCATGCGGCAAAAAAGGTAACGATTACACCGAATGGCTCTACGGTAAGCGGTGCCTGCCCAGCCTGCCAGTAGCACGTACCAAGGCTGTGATCTCATGCACAAAAGAAACAGCATTTTGTGCAACCGCTTACACTTGACTGATATAGTCCCCCCAAAGCCACAGAGTGAAACGGTGTGAAACGCCTTCTCCCTCCCAGGGCAAAGAAGCCGCAGCAGGGGTATGGCCACCTCGGAGTTCTGCAGCTAATGCATTTATTATCAAGGAGTTAAAGCTCATGGCGAGTATCAGATTGAACAATGTGGTCAAGCGTTTTGGCAGCAACGTGACCTTGCATAACGTCAACCTGGACGTGGAAGACGGCGAGTTCACCGTCTTCGTCGGTCCTTCCGGTTGTGGCAAGTCCACCCTGCTGCGGATGATCGCCGGTCTAGAAGAGATATCGGAAGGCCAGATTGCCATCGATGAGCAGGTGGTCAACGATGTCGCACCGGCTCATCGCGGCGTGGCCATGGTGTTCCAGTCCTATGCCCTCTATCCACACATGACGGTGGCCGAGAACATGGGCTATGGCCTGCGGGTCAATGGCGTGCCGAAAGAGGAGATAACCCACCAGGTCAGCATGGTGGCCAAGACGCTGCAGCTCTCCCACCTGCTCGATCGCAAGCCCAAGCAGCTCTCCGGCGGCCAGCGCCAGCGGGTAGCAATCGGCCGTGCCATCGTGCGCAATCCCAAGGTGTTCCTGTTTGACGAGCCGCTCTCCAACCTCGATGCCGAGCTGCGTGTCGAGATGCGCTTGCACATCGCCAAGCTGCATCAGGAGCTCAAGACCACCATGATCTACGTGACCCACGATCAGGTAGAGGCCATGACCCTGGCCGACAAGATAGTGGTGATGAACTATGGCAAGGTGGAACAGGTCGGCTCGCCGATGGAGCTCTACTACAAACCCTGCAACCGCTTCGTGGCCGGTTTCATCGGCTCACCCAAGATGAACTTCCTACCGGCCCGCGTACTGGCCTGGAGCCCGGAGCAGATCCGGGTCAAGGTAGCCGGCCAGCAGGAGCTCACCCTGCCCATCCTCACCGAGCGACTCGAGCAGGGCAGCGAGATCTCCCTTGGCCTGCGTCCCGAGCATGTGGTGCCGGGCGCAGAGGGGATCCACCTCGCCTTTACCTGCGAGGTGGTGGAACGTCTTGGCAACAGCACCTACCTGTTCGGTCAGTGCTGCGGCACCGACGGCTTCAAGCTGCTGCTGGCAGGGGATGGGGAGTTTCATCCGTACCAGAAGATGGATGTCTTCTTTGCCCCGCAAAATTGCCTTGTGTTCAATGCCGAAGGGCTCAGGATCAGCCGCTGAACGCGGCTACTGCATGCCCCGATCCATTTTGCCCCCGCCAGTCGGGGGCTTTTTTTATCCCCGGGCGCGGGACACAAAATGAGAGCGGGCTCGCAACCCTGGACAAATCCCGTACAAGGGTGCCGAGAAAGAGTGTAAAAGATTCACAAAACAATGAAAACGTTACACTAAAAATTAGAATCAGGTGCCCTCCCTTATCGCGGCCTTATCTTTTAACGAGGTAAGGCACTGATAAAACATGACTTATCACTTGTGTCATCAGGCTGGGTTGACTCAACACCATATGTAATCGATACCATGAACTTGCGCACTCGTCACCTTTCCATCATCCAGCGCCTGGCGCTGGGCTTTGCCGTCATCCTGTTGCTGCTGCTCTCGATGGCCCTCTCTCTCTACGCCGGCCAACGGCTGGCCGACCAGGTGGGGCTGCTCGCCAGCCATACCGCGCCGACCCTGGTGCAGAGCCGCGCCGTGACCCGCGATCTCTTCACCCTCGACCGACATCTGGGCAACGCATTGTTGCAGACCGGAGAGGAGGAGCTGGGCGCCGCCCGCGAGCAGATGCAGCAATGGCAGGCCCGTTTCGACCAGGATCTGGCCACCTTGGCTCGACAGATAGCGGGGGAGCCGCAACAGAGTGCGCGCGTCGAGAGCCTGCGCGAGCAACAGGCCGCCTACTGGCAACTGGCCCAGCAGTTGGTCGATGACTATGCCCACAACCGCCTCGAACAGAGCAAGCTGGCGGCCGACACCCGCCTTGGCGAAACGGCGCGCCAGCTTGCCAGCGCCCTCGATGTGCTGCTCGCCCCTCTGGGCAGCCACCCCGCCGTGCTGCTCAAGAGCCGCCTGCTGGCAAACCTGGAACAGCAGGTCAGCGCCACACAGGAGATCCTCAAGCAGCAGGATCCGGCCCCCGTTGCCGCACGTCTGGCTGCCAATGCACGCGCCAGCGAACAGGCGGCGGCACTGCGCCAGGAGCTGGCACGCCAGCTCGCCGGCCAGGAGGATGCCTTCGGCGTGCCCCTGAGCCTGGAACGCGGCACGGGTGCCAGGTTCGATACCCTCGCCACCCTGCTGGCCGGCCCCGAGAGCCTGCCGGCACGCCACCTGGCGCTGGTCGAACAGAGCATCATGTTGCGCAACCAGAGTGTGCAGGCCAGCCGCCTTATCGACAGCCTGCTAGGCGATCTGAGCGAGCTTGACGCCGCGATCGACGCTCAGCTTCGCCACAGCACCGCCGGCAGCGGCGCCATCCTGCTCTGGCTGCGCCTCGGGCTGTGCGCCGGCCTGTTGCTCTCCCTCGGTCTCGGCGCCCTGGTGCTGTGGCACCTGGTGCGCGCCATCCGCCAGCCACTGCACCACATCCTCACCACCCTCAAGGCCCTGAGTCAGGGAGACATGCGCCAACGCGTGCCGCTACTGCGCAACGACGAGTTCGGCCAGCTTGCGACCGGCATCAACGCCCTGGCCGACGAGATGAGCGGCATGCTCGGTCAGATAGTTCAGGCCGCCGATGCCCTCGGCCGCATGGCCGGCCAGAACCAGCACGCCCAGCATCACGCCCAACTTGCCATCGGCGAGCAGCGCAACGAAACCACAGGGGTCTGCAGCGCCATGGAAGAGATGGACTACTCGGTGCGCGAGGTCGCCGGCAGCATAGGCCAGACCGAGCAGACCCTCGGCAACATAGCCGCGGCGGCCCACGCCGCCAGCCTGCGTGGGGCGGCGACCGGTCAACGGCTGCAGCAACTGGCTGACGAGTTGGCGGAGTCGCGCCGCAGCGTGGAACAGGTGCAGACATTGAGCGTCAGCATCGGTGACATCCTCGCCCTGATCGAGCGCATCACGGAGCAGACCAATCTGCTGGCCCTCAACGCCGCCATCGAGGCGGCCCGCGCCGGCGAACAGGGGCGTGGCTTTGCCGTGGTGGCCGACGAGGTGCGTCAGTTGGCGCACCACACAGCAGACTCCACCACCCGCATCCAGGGGATCATCGACGATCTGCAGCAAAGCACCCGCGGTGCGGTCGCCACCATGCTGCGCTGCCACGACGCCATGGCCCAGAGTCGCACCGACAGCGACGCGGGTTGCGCCACCCTAGCCGAGCTATCCCAGGCGCTGCAGAAGGTGGCCGAGCAGAGCAGCCGTATCGCCAGCGCGACCCTGCAGCAACAGCAGACCAGCGCCGAGATCGCCCGCAACATTACCAACATCGCCCGGATTGCCGACGACAACCAGGGCGCCCTGGCCAAGGTGGCACAGACCAGCGACCAGTTGCAGCAGCTATCGCAGCAGCAACTGTCGCTGACCCGCCGCTTCACCCTGCAGAGCGCCTGATCACACACCACAGAGAGGACCATCCATGTTCAAGAAGACACTGTTGCTGACTACCCTGATCGCCTGCCTCCAGCCCGCGCTGGCCAACGAGGAGGATCCCCTGGCCCGCCCGCTGTTCCTGCGCGGCGAGATGAACAACTGGGAGGCCCCGGCAGACCAGCAACTGGTTACCCAGCAAGGGGACTTGCTGTCGGTCCAGGTGGCCTTGCAGGCCAGTCACGGCGCCTACAAGTTCAAGATTGCCGATGAGAAGTGGAAGGCCGACACCACCTATGGCCAGTTCGACCCCGCCGCCAAGGTCGAGTCGGACAAGCCGGTGGTAGTCAAGGCCGGCTGGCAGTGGAGCGACATGAAGTTCACCCCGCCCAGCGACGGCCAGTATCGCATCACCCTGGATCGCCGCGATCCCCAACACATCCAGGTCACCGTCTCCCCCGCCAGGTGATCCCAGGGCCGCCGCAAGGCGGCCCCAGCCTCCGCCGGGATGGCGCCGCACAGCGACGCCATCCCGGCGCGGGACTGCCTCCCTGTCGCCACCCTACACACATCCAGACAGGAGATAACAACAATGAAGAGACATCTGCTTACCACCCTGCTGCTTGGCGGCGCCCTACTGTTTCATGGCCAGGGAGAGGCCATGGTCAAGGGAGCTGACGTCAGCTGGCTGACCCAGATGGAGAAAGCCGGGTACAAGTTCTATAACGACGCCGGCCAGCAGCAAGATCTGTTCAAGACCCTGAAAGAGCACGGTATGAACACCATCCGGCTCAGGGTATGGGTCAATCCTGCCGATGGCTGGAACAACATCAGTGACGTCATCGCCAAGGCCAAGCGGGCCAAGGCGGCCGGTTTCGATCTGCTGATTGACTTCCACTACAGCGACAGCTGGGCTGATCCTGGCAAGCAAACCAAACCTGCAGCCTGGCAGAGCTACACCTTTGATCAGCTAATGTCGAACGTATGGTGGCACACCTACAACTCCCTCGTTGCCCTGAAAAACGCAGGAATTACCCCCAAGTGGGTGCAAGTGGGCAACGAGACCAACAATGGCATGCTCTGGGAAGAGGGGCGCGCCTCGGTCAACATGAAGAACTTTGCCTGGCTCATTAACAGCGGCTACGACGCCGTCAAGGCGGTCAACAGTAGCACCAAGGTCATCGTCCACCTGGCTAACTGCGAGAACAACAGCCTCTATCGTTGGATGTTTGATGGCCTAAAGAACAACGGTGCCAAGTGGGATGTCATTGGTGCCTCCATCTACCCAACCCAGAGTGGCAACGGCGACTGGTTCACCCTCAACAACCTCTGCTATGACAACCTCTCCGATATGGTGACCCGCTATGGCAAGGAGGTGATGATTGTCGAGGTGGGCATGCCATGGGATGACCCAAAAAACAGTTACGACACCATTGCTGATCTACTCAACAAGATGACGTGGATCCCCGATAGCAAGGGACTCGGAGTGCTCTACTGGGAACCACAAAGCTACAAGAACTGGCAGGGTTACAGCCTGGGGCTGATGGACAACAGCGGCAAACCCACTTATGCGCTGGATGCCTTCCTGTTGCATTAAATATGTAACGTTACACAGAGGCGCAGTAGGTAGTGCGCCTCTTCAGGCTGCCACCTGGACATGACTTCACCCGTCTCTTCGCCCTTTCTCACCAACGCATATCATCCCGCCACTTGCCTGCGCGTAATGACTCTGGATGCGGATGGCAGCTCCACTGAGCCGAGTCGCGCGGGGGCCTCCGCCACCATCACCGAAAACACGACCACCCTCTCCCCGAGACAAACAGACTCGCCGACTGCAGCCTCCTTCGCCGGGACTCGCAACATCGGTTTTCCTAGGACGACGTCAGCACGACAAGGCGAGTCCTCAATGCAAAATAAAAAAGGGAGCCCAGCGGGCTCCCTGCGATGTAACGAGTCGGGATTTACCACCAGGCTTCGGCCTGCACGCCGAAGTTCCAGGTATTATCATCCTCACCGCCGTTGAAGGATTTGCCTTCGCCATCTTTCAGATAGCTGGCAAAAACACGGATCTCCGGGCGGGCAAACATGCTGGGACCAGCTGACCAAGCTTGAGCCAAGGTATATTTTTGACCACTCGATTTTTCTTCAGAGCCGCTTGTCCAAGTCTTGGTGCTCTCATAAGTACCGGCTTCAACCAGCGTCTTCATGATGTCAGTCCACGCATAACCGCCTCGCGCGACAGCGCTAAACAGTTCGGTGTTGTCATGCCATGCTTCAAGTTTCTCACCCTTACCGTAAGTGAATACATGGTTCACACTGAATTTCTCTCCCATGGGAATGTCACCAGTTAGAATCACCCGGTATCCCTTGGCATCATCGGTCAGATGCCAAACATCATACCAACCGCCCCCTTGGGAGATCATGTTCTGGGCCAGCCCTTTGTCAGCATATTGTAGCACCAACTTCTCGTAGATGCGGCTATCGGCAAAGTATTGACTCATTTCTGCGGTCAGCATGACACCATTTTGGGGATCATAGAGATTACCGACCTTCTCCTGCTCATCGGTCGGATTGGGCATGGCATAGCTGACACCCGCTTCAGTCCAGGCCCCTTCCCAGGGAGCCCAGCCGGCATAGCGCAGGTCCAGGAAGTTAACGTTGAGGTCATTGTTGACAATCGAGTTATCGATATCGTTACCATCAGACCGGATCCACGCCAGTGAGAAGGCGCCTGGACCTGCCTTGAGGTTCTCAATACCGGCACCGGCTCCCGAGATATTCCAGTATTTGGTATCGATGATGTGAAGGTCGTGACGCTGATAGAAGCGCTTGCCAGCCCAAACCACGGCATCGGGCGCAGCGGAAATCAGCCCTTTGGCCTTAACATTGAATTGGCGCAGAGCAAATGTTGCATCGTCCTTGCACTCCTTTTGATCGAAGTTACACACAGTGGTGGTACTTTCATAGTCATTGGAGCCATCGCTCTGCATGCTGAACATGCTGTCTACATAGAAAGTCTTGCCATCCTTGTTGTAAACCTCCTGACCAATACCAATTTCGGTATAGGTATCGCTTTCGTTACCCAGACGGCCGACAAAGTTCTGTCGACCGGTTTGCATATCACCGTCTTGGGACACACCTACGCCAGAGCGGAAATAGCCTGTAAAATCAATAGCATTAGCATTCAATGCAGTCATTGACAGAGCGAGGGCAACGGATGTCGTCAGTAGTTTCACTTTCATAGTTATTCCTTTATTCCACTGTTGCATTGTTATCTTGATGAACCGCTTACCAATCCATAGGGAAAGCGCTTTCACTGTCCGGTGTGGATTATAGGAATATCCGTGCCATCACTGACATGACGCAACTCACAAAACTGTAATTATTACATAAATATTGCCATGTAAACACTTGATAAAAACATCACTAGAGACTTAAGTGGTTGAAAATAAAGGTTCCTTAAACAATAAATTGCGTGTTATCGATTACACTCTTGATGGTAATGTCTACACCTGAGATAACCATGGCTCGACCAGACTCATAGCAGCAGACATGACCTCCTCGTGCAGGACATAGGAAGGCACCGTGAGACCTTCCCGACCCCACAGGGGTGAGCGACAAAAGAGAGAGGAAGAAGATGAGGCACTAAAAAGGCAAGGCCCCTGACGGGTAACCTTGCCTGATAGCCGATGAATTCAGGTTGCCAGAATGTCGATCAATCGATACTGCGGACTGAATGACGGCGAACCAGAGTCGGGCTGAACATATGTGTCGTCTGGGGCAAGGGCCCACCTTTTGCCAGAGCAATGGCCAGCTCGGCGGCCTGGGTCGCCATGGCGATGATGGGATAACGCACCGTAGTCAGACGAGGGCGCAAGTAGCGGGATATCAGTACATCATCAAACCCCACCAGAGATAGCTCCTGGGGAACCTCGATCCCGTTGTCGCTAAGCACGGACAAAGCTCCTGCCGCCATCGAATCGTTATAACAGACGACCGCCGTCATCTGTTGCCCCCGGCTCAACAACTCAGTCATCGCGGCTTCACCTCCCAGCTCATCCGGACTGCCACGGGAGATCAGGCGCTCATCGACCGGGATATTGTGCTCTTGCAGCGCATCCAGATACCCCTGCATGCGATCCTGAGAGTCAGAGATCTGATGATTTGAACACAGAAACCCTATCTTCTTGTGCCCTTCCTGGATCAGGTGACGAGTTGCAAGCCAGGAACCATAGCGATCGTCCAGCGCCACACAACGGGACTCGAACCCTGGAACGATACGGTTGATTAGCACCATGCCGGGAACATAGCTCATCATCTGGATCAGCTCTTCATCTGGCAGCATTTTGGCATGAACCACCAAGCCAGAGCAGCGATGCCCTATCAACTGCTCTATTACGTGCTTCTCTTTGGCTGCGTCGTGGTAGCCATTTCCGATGAGCAGAAAATTCCCCGTAGCCTGCGCCACCTGCTCAACTGCTTTAACCATGGTGCCAAAGAAGGGGTCAGACACATCAGCAACAATCAACCCCAGCGTTTCGTTGTTCTGATGGGCCAAGGCTCTCGCGTTCGCGTTGGGGTGGTAGTTGAGTTCATGCATCGCCTTGAAGACGGCATCGCGTGACGCCTGACTTGCCTTTGGCGAATTATTGATGACACGTGAGACTGTGGCGACGGATACGCCTGACAGGATTGCTACATCTTTGATGGTTGCCATGAATTAGCTTTTCCGGTGAACGGTATAAATAAAAACCTGTGCTTTACAGGGTAAGGATACTACCGATATTTCCAATGCCTGACACGGCTTTCATACCAAAAGCGGGAGCATTCTATCAATACGAGCGCCTCGCCGTGTAATCATCTTACATACACTATTCTTCATTATCATGCTAATCGCGGATAAAAACGTGACAAAAGTCACACAAAACAGAGGTGCATCTTCCCGGCCTGCTTTCACAAGCGCAGAATAAGGGTAAGCGGTTACACTAAATAAAGCCTAATTAAAACGAGCACCAAGGAGAGATTCATGTTGAAGATACTCGTCACAGGTGGAACTGGTTACATAGGTAGTCATACCTGCTTGCAGCTTATCGCTGCCGGGATGACCCCCATCTTGTTGGACAATTTGGTTAACAGTAAAGAAAGTGTACTAGAACGTATCCACACCCTCAGCGGGCAGCGTCCCCTGCACTATCACGGTGATGTGCGGGATGCCGACCTGCTGGATCGTGTGTTTGCAGACCAACCGATAGATGCAGTGATCCACTTCGCAGGCCTCAAGGCAGTAGGAGAATCGGTAGAAAAGCCTCTCGAGTACTATGACAACAATGTTAGCGGCACCCTGGTGTTGCTGCAGTCAATGCGACGCGCCGGGGTCAAGACCTTACTATTCAGCTCATCTGCCACCGTTTATGGTGAGCCAGAGAGCATGCCCATCACCGAGGAAACGCCAACCTTGAGCGCCACCAACCCTTACGGTCAGAGCAAGCTGATGGTGGAGCGTCTCATCAAAGACTTTGCACGATCAGCTCCCGATTGGTCATTGACCCTGTTGCGCTATTTCAATCCGGTGGGAGCCCATCCCAGCGGTCTAATGGGCGAAGATCCCCAGGGCATTCCTAATAACCTGATGCCTTATATTGCCCAGGTGGCAGTGGGCCGCCGTGCCAAACTCGCCATCTTTGGTGATGACTACCCGACACCGGATGGTACCGGTGTGCGGGATTACATTCATGTCATGGATCTAGCCGATGGCCATGTTGCAGCCTTGAAACATACTCTTGGGCAAGCTGGCGTCCATGTGTACAACCTGGGCACTGGGCATGGCTACAGCGTCCTAGACATTCATGCCGCCTTCTCCAAGGCCTGTGGTCGCGAGCTGCCTTATGAGATCGTGCCCCGCCGTGCCGGAGACATAGCGCAGTGTTGGGCCGATCCAACACGGGCTTACAACGAGCTGGGGTGGAAGGCTAATCGCACGCTTGATGAGATGACGGCCGATACTTGGCGCTGGCAATCCCAAAATCCGAACGGTTACCCCCTTCCATGAATGTACAGAACGAGACAGGCCTTCCTATGCAATTTGAACCAACCGATCACCCCCACCGTCGTTACAACCCATTGATCCAGCAGTGGGTTCTAGTTTCTCCCCACAGGGCGAAGCGCCCTTGGCAGGGGCAGCAGGATGAACCTGATCGCACCCAGCGATCCATTCACGATCCGGATTGCTTCCTCTGCGCCGGCAACACTCGCGTCACTGGTGACAAAAATCCGGATTATCCGTCGACCTTCGTTTTTACCAACGACTTTGCGGCACTGATGGTTGATACACCTATGGCCCCAACCAGCGAGGACCCCCTCTTCCAGCTAGAGAGTGCACGCGGCACCAGCAGGGTAATCTGCTTCTCACCGGATCACAGCAAGACCTTGCCCGAGTTGTCTATCCCCTCCCTCACTGCCGTGGTCAACACCTGGTGTGAACAAACTGCAGAGCTGGGGCGCGAATACCGCTGGATCCAAGTATTCGAAAACAAGGGCACCATGATGGGGTGCTCCAATCCCCATCCCCATGGGCAGATATGGGCCAACGACTTCTTGCCCAACGAAGCCGCGCGGGAAGATGTCGCCCAACGGGAGTATTTTGCCAAACATGGTCGAGCCATGTTGCTCGATTATGCGGAACGCGAGCAGGCTGACGGCAGCCGCACCGTAGTGGAAACGGAACACTGGCTGGCAGTAGTGCCTTATTGGGCTGCCTGGCCCTTCGAAACCCTGTTGCTTCCAAAGTTTGCGGTAACACGTCTACCGACACTGACACCGCAACAGCGTGCAGACCTCGCACTGGCGCTCAAAAAACTAACCAGCCGCTATGACAACCTGTTTCAGTGCTCCTTCCCCTATTCGATGGGATGGCATGGTGCGCCATTCAATGGCGAAGAGAATGATCACTGGCAGTTGCATGCCCACTTCTACCCGCCCCTGCTGCGCTCTGCGAGCGTACGCAAGTTTATGGTGGGCTATGAAATGCTGGCAGAAACACAACGTGACCTGACGGCAGAACAGGCGGCCGAACGCCTGCGTTCCGTCAGCGATATCCATTTTCGTGAACAGGTTTGAGGTTGAGATATGAGTATTGAATCGCCACACAGCGTGACTGAACATACCTTTTACACTCAGTATGGTTATCGCCCGACCCTCGCCATTCAGGCACCTGGGCGTGTTAACCTCATTGGGGAACACACGGACTATAACGATGGCTTCGTGCTACCCTGCGCCATCGATTATCAGACCGTGATCAGTGCTGCCCCCCGCCAAGATAGTCTGATCAGGGTTATCGCTGCCGACTATCACAACCAACTGGATGAATTTGACTTACGCCACCCCATAGAGGCGCGCCCGGAATACCTGTGGGCCAACTATGTGCGAGGCGTCGTCAAATATTTGCTATTGCGAGGCTGTCAACTGACAGGGGCAGACCTGGTAATCAGTGGCAATGTACCTCAGGGAGCAGGCCTGAGCTCTTCCGCCTCTCTGGAAGTGGCAGTAGGACAGATCTTCAAAGAGATGAATCACCTCGACATCAGCCAAGCAGATATCGCCCTGAATGGACAACTGGCGGAAAACAGGTTCGTCGGTTGCAACTGCGGCATCATGGATCAGTTCATCTCGGCTCTGGGTCAGCAAGATCATGCTCTGCTGATCGATTGCCGCAGTCTGGATACCTGTCCTGTGAGCATGCCAGCCGACATTGATGTGGTCATCATCAACTCGAACGTACGTCGGGGCCTGGTGGATAGCGAATACAATACCCGCAGGGCACAGTGTGAAGAGGCCGCACGGCATTTTGGGGTCAAGGCACTGCGCGATCTGACGATGACCCAGTTCACCGAGCGAGCCAACGAACTGGATCCTGTCGTCGCGAGCCGTGCACGCCACGTCATCTCCGAGAATGAACGAACGCTGGCAGCAGCCGATGCGCTTGCGAATGAAGACATGGTCATGATGGCCGAGTTAATGGCGCTGTCCCATGCCTCGATGCGTGATGATTTTGCCATCACAGTGCCTGCTATCGACGCCTTGGTCGACATGATCAAAGAGATCATCGGCAGTCGTGGTGGTGTGAGGATGACTGGTGGCGGGTTTGGTGGCTGTGTGGTTGCATTGGTTCCACAGTCACTGACAGCAGCAGTGTGCGAACAGGTTAATATTCGTTATCCCCAAGTAAGCGGTCTGGCCCCGAGCATCTATATCTGTAAGCCCTCCGCCGGAGCCGGCCCCTGCTGATCTTTCACTACCGAATCAATGTCATTTGATCAGCATAGATGTCTGCGCATATGTCCAAACTGTCATGATATACCTAAAGTGGCAGCCGCTGAACGTTCGCCTTAGTTGAGGTAAACAACTCTCTAAGTGCTTGTTACGGTTAATATGTACACAGTGCAATCGAAAAAAACTCAATTATATATCATCTCCATGAACCTACCTCAGGGACTGCTTCGGCAGTCCCTTTTTCATTGGAGATCTCTATGGCTCATTTGATTGATTCCATGGCCTACACCGGCCAAACACCCTGGCATGGCCTCGGCAATCACCTCCCCCCACAACAGTCCCTCGATGTCTGGCTGCAAGCTGCCGGGATGGACTGGACCATCGAGCAAAGCGATGTGCTATATCAGGGCTCGCCTGATCATCCCATCCTGCACACCTACCCCGACAGCAAAGTCCTCTACCGCTCCGATACCCTGGCACCGTTGTCGGTGGTTTCACAGCGCTACAACGTGGTACAGCCACATGAGGTACTGCACTTTTATCAAGATTTGGTAGAGGCCGGAGGTTTCGAGCTGGAGACAGCCGGCTCGCTGAAAGGTGGCCGTAAACTCTGGGCCTTGGCCAAGACCGGCCAGGATCTAATACTCAAAGGTGGGGACCTGGTCAAGTCCTATCTGCTGCTGGCGACCAGCTGTGATGGCACGCTCTGCACCACGGCGCAGTTCACCTCGGTGCGGGTGGTGTGCAACAACACCCTGCAAGTAGCAGTAGGTAACCAGACCGGCGCCATCAAGGTGTCCCACTCAACACAGTTTGACGCAACTGCCGTGAAACAGGCGCTGGGGCTGGGGGTAAGCCAATGGGACCATTTCGGTCAGTACGCCAAAGAACTCAGCCAGCGCTCCGTGGCCCCTCAAGAGGCACTGCGCTTTTTCAGTGACCTGCTGGCACAGCCTTTGGAGGAAGAGAGCATTGTTCTCACCCGGTCTGTACAGCGTTTGCATGAGCTCTACCAAGGGGCTGGGATGGGGGCAGAGCTGGCCAGCTCGCATAACACCGCGTGGGGGTTGGTCAATGCGGTGACCGAGTATGTCGATCACCATCGCCGCACCCGCAGCCAGGCTCATCGGCTGGATTCCGCCTGGTTTGGCCAAGTGGCTCAACTCAAATCCCGTGCCCTGGCGCAAGCCATCACTCTGCTGCAGTAGGAGAGAACAGCATGTCTTCATTGAACTATGGCGACCACCTTATCTCCCCACGCATCGGGTATGAGCACCACGGGATCTACGCCGGTGACGATTGGGTGATCCACTACCAAAGCCCGTTTTCTGGTCATGACGCGTGTCAGGTTGTCATGTCTACGTTAGGGGAGTTTTGCCAGGAGAAGGACTTTATTATCAGGACCCATCCTCAGCGACTGAGCCCGGATCACAGTGTCAACCGAGCGCACAGCCGTCTGGGCGAACGCAGTTATAACCTGCTGTTCAACAACTGTGAGCACTTCGTGATGTGGTGTATCAAAGACCAGCACCACTCGGCTCAAGTCACGGAGGTTGCAGCCACGTTACTGGCGGCTCAAGTCGCGCGTTCTTCACTGGGGCACCTGACCTCCGTGGCTACCGCTGGGGTAACTGGCGCCTCCCTGGGTTCATCCGTGGCAGGTGGTGCCACCACTGCGGCACTGACATCACTGGTAGGAGGGGCCACTGCGCCAGCATGGGCACCGTTGGCTGTCGGGGCTGCTGCAGCCTACGGCGCACACAAGCTGTGGAACTGGTTAACGGATTAGACGGCTCATCAGTGCCGTCATGGTATCGGTGACCCACTGACGATCATCGTCGGTGAGTTGCTCGAGTTGGTGAGCTAATCTGACGGCTTGCTCAAGGGGCCGCGAACTGGTTTCACGGAGCAAGTCCGTCAGCTCACATCCAAATATTTGTGCCAACTCAGCCAGTCGCACGATAGTCGGAACCACAATCCCCCGTTCCATGCGAGATACCGCCTCCATCCCAATCTGCAGCCGTTCCGCGACTTCCTCTTGGGTCATTCCCCGTTGTTGACGTTGATAAGCAATGGCTCTGCCCACTGCTTTGGCTAACGCGTCCTGATTGATATCCATCACACCTCCATATTCAACTTTAAAAGTTGACACCTAGACTTGTTGACATGAAGGACTCAAAACGATGAGGATCGCCTTTTTTGGTTGAATTTGGTTGGGTGTAAACCGAATGGGTCGAATTACATCAAGACAATTTAGAAGGAAACAAACATGAAGAAATCCATGGTATTGCTGGTAATGCTGGCAGCCACTCAGCAAGCACATGCCCTCAGTGAGTCAGCCGCTGATGCCCCAGGTTGGAAGCAGTTTGGTAACGCTGCTACGGGATACAGCTATGGTGTCTATAACCGGGAGGATTCATTCACCATTCGGTGTCATCCTAACAAACCCGCCACCATCAATGTGGACATCATGAGTGTCGGAAAATACGGCTCTCAGGACTATCAAAGTGATTTCGTTTTTGAAGTGGATGGCAAGATCTTCATTGGCCACCGGGTTCTTCAAGACCAGAAAAGTTTTGAGGAACTCTGGACCGCACTGAGAAATGCGAAAGAACTAGGCGTATATCAACGCGAAAAAGGCAGCCGCAAATTTTCGTTCCCAACAGCGAACATTGCAAACACGCTACCGGCGCTGGGCTCGCCAGGCTTTCCTTGCCAATCACAAGAGACCTATGACGCCGCCGTCCTCGACGAAGACCTGGCTAACATCGAACCGCTGAAGGAGGGCGATGTACAGTTGAGAAAACGCGGTAATCCCTATTACGGCAAAACGACCTGGAACAAGTATCTGCTCGATATCACCAGCCGTAGCAACCGGATGGTGATCACCGACCTCAAGATCAACCGGGGCAGTTGCACGATCGATCCGAAAGCCAAGCTGCCATTTCGGATGGGCTTTGGCGGCAAAGTGACGCTCTCTCTGCTGCCGGAGGACTGTAACCCCCTTGAGGTCACTGTGACCACCCTGGGTGGCGAGCAGACGCTGTCGTTTGACCAATAACCCAACCCAGGGAGGCAGCAGCCTCCCTGTTATTTTTAAAAGGTAACCACAATGAACCGACTTATCGCGCTACTGGTGGCACTTGCCACCAGTGGTGTTGGGGCAGAGGAAAGTGGTTGGTCTAGCAGTTGGGGGCCGGGTACGCAGGCCAATTACACCGTCACCCTCGCAGGCACCACCCTGCTCACCATCATCTGCCGGGATGATGCGCCGCTCACCATGTTGGCGACGGTGAACGGTCATGATTATGGCAGCGACAGCAGACGTCCGTTTGCCTTGTTGGTGGACGGGCAACGCTACGATGCCCCTTACCGGCAAGGAGACTTCACCACGTTCTGGGAGGCACTTCGCAACGCAACCTCGGTGGCGCTATTGCTGCAGTCAAATCCCCCCATCGATTTGCCCACCAACCACCTTGCAGAGGTACTGCCAGCCATTGGCTCGCCAGATAACAACTGTATTGCGCCTGGGTCATCACCGGACTTTGGCACACCGTGACGATGGCTTACACCAACCATTGCAACCACACCCAGAGGGAGGCGAATGCCTCCCTCGTTTTATTGGATATATGACAAGGAACGCTTATGACTATTCCCTTTTTCCGGGATGGCTTTGCCCTGCCCGTTGCCCAAGCGCTGCTCACGTTACTCAATCAAGAGGTTGCCAATATCGGCCTCAACCTCGAGCGAATGACCCAACTCACCTTCAACTTTCGCAGCCCCACCTACAGCCCCGAGCAGGGAGGGGCTCACCCGGTCGAGATCCGCTTGATACGCGGCCTTGATGGCTGGTTGTTCGATTACGTCACCGACTTCAGCTACCAGGGACTGGGCCAGGATGCCGAGCTCTGCAAGGAGCTCGATTTCAACTTCCTGGATGACGAACACTATTTGCAAGGATGGGGGCCTATCCAGCGCTCAGAGGCCCATGAGTTATTCACCCTGTGGCAGACCAACTTTGTTGCCTACTGCCGGATGGCGTACTTCACCGTTACGGTTAGTGGGGAGTAGGAGGTGTGTGATGACTAACGAACTGCCGCTATCTCACTATTCACGCCAGTGGCTTGGACTGGTTGCGGCTAAAGCTAAACTGCAGCCGACTCGCCGGGGCGAGCGCTGGTTGCTGCACCTGACTCCTTGTAGCCCAAACGCTCGCACCGTCACGCTGCACTTACGTTGGACTGGGGAACTGTGGCAACTGCTCTCCCTCACCAATGCCGAGGACTGGCGCACCATGAGTCAGCCCGTGGATGAAATCTGCGTGGACCCCAAGCGCCAATGTTTCTGGCGCTGTCAGGCTGGCCCCGTCCCGCTCTCAGAGCAGCCCCGT
Organism: Aeromonas sp. JL9; assembly: GCF_024436075.1. Taxonomy (NCBI): domain Bacteria; kingdom Pseudomonadati; phylum Pseudomonadota; class Gammaproteobacteria; order Aeromonadales; family Aeromonadaceae; genus Aeromonas; species Aeromonas sp. JL9. The sequence goes on from NZ_JANFNV010000041.1 coordinate 26,666, forward strand.
GTACTGGGGCGCTTTTTGAGCGACCTGCAGCGTACCTGCATTCATCACGGCTATCGCGTGGAGAGTGACTCCTTACCTCAAGAGGAGGCGAAAGATGCCAAAACAACCGATCGCCGTTGAGCTTGAAGCGATTAATCGAGATGGCGAGACGCAGGTGGTGCGCGACAGTGGCCTGACCGTGCAGGGCTACAGCGTCTACCTGCGGGTGGTAGAGACCAGTGGCCTTGCCCTAGCTACCTGGGTAGCTGACTACGACACCATAGGACCGGCCTACCAACTGGCGGAACGGCTGAGCGTTGTGCTCGCTATCCAACTCAACGTACTGGTCCCCGAACCGCCGATGCCGATGAAGCGTGAGCCCACAGCCATGGCAGCCCCCATCACGACGGCCAGTTGAACTACCCTCAAGATGAACCAACAACACCTCTGCATTTAGCCCCGGTATGCCTCGCGCTGTCGGGGTTTTTCTTTTTCAGGAGACCACCATGCGTTACCACAAACTGAAAGCCGGGGAATGCCCCGGCACTTATGTCGTCACCGAACCGGTGACCGAGCAAGACCTGCTGCGCATCGCTAACCAGATTGCCCGCAAGCGCTTGGCAAAAGGTACTGCCATAACCAGCACCACTGAGGCCGCCGAACGGCTGCAAACCCTGCTACAGGACCGGGAGCATGAGGTGTTTGGCGCACTGTTCCTCGATTCCCAGCATCGCGTGTTGGCTTTTGAGGAGCTGTTTCGCGGCACCCTCGATAGCGCCAGCATCTACCCACGGGAAGTGGTCAAGCGGGCCTTGTTACTCAACTGTGGGGCCATCATCGCGGTCCACAATCACCCCAGCGGTGACCCGGAGCCCAGTCAATCTGACCGGGTCTTTACCCAGGCTCTTAAAGAGGCCTTGGCCCTGGTCGATGTCCGGTTGCTTGACCATCTGGTGGTCGGTGCTGAGGGCATGGTATCCCTGAAAGGGAGAGGTCAGCTATGAACCAGACTCCAGGCAAAACCCACCTCACCGCCCTCGATATCCTCCTCGAGCTGCGCGGCTGGCTGGCAGATAACGTCCAGATGCAGGCTGATCCCGCCATCGTGACCTACCTGCCTAACGGCTACCAGCTCACCCAGGCTGAGTGCATCGAGGTCATTGATGTGCTGCTACATCAGCTGCGCGATTAGCCAATCCGGATCATCAGGTCCAACACCATCACTCACAAGGCCACCTCACCAAAAGTGGCCTTTTGCATTTCAAGGAGCTATTTCCATGTCTGCCTTCATGATTGATCGCAAGGACTACCTGGCCTTTGCCGTGCAGTTGAACCGCTTTTGCAATGCCCCCATGCCACCGCACTACACCCTTGAGTTGCTGCGCACCCTCTGGTGGAACTCACCAATGGATGTCACCAGTACCTGGACGTGGCGGGTAGACCGGCTGGTGCGGCTGATGATGATCGCCAACCGGCGGGCAGTCTGGCATCGCTATCAGCTGGGGCGTCAGGAACCACGTCAGCACCGCTCTACCAAGCTGAGTCCGCTTAAACCGGCCCACCGTTACCACCAAGCACCACTCACCAATGCCGAACTGGTTGCCCTCTACAAATTCACCTGCTACGCCCTGTACCAATCGAGCGAATAGACCGGGAGTCCTGAGCAGGCTCCTCGGCTTGTGAAGGTACTACAGCAGTTGCAACAGGCTCTCGCACAAGACGTGCTGACCCGGCTGTCAATGTGGGAGCAAGCACCCTGGGGAGAGATGTGATGGATCTCTACATCACCCTGACAGTGGCAAGCTCGCCACCGAGTTCAATGGCCCACCTAGCCCAACGTGTCGCCGATGACATGGCACACCTGCATCACCTTCTGGGAGATGCGGTCAGCGATGAACTGGGCATCAGTATCAGCTATCTGGTCGAGCAATTTGCGCTGCTGGCAGCGGCTTACCGTTCACCGGAAGAAAAGGAGAAACATCAATGATTGAGTTCAATGACAGCTTTAGCCAGGCCGCCGTAGCAGAAGCCATGTGTGCTCATTCAGGGCTTGCCAAGCTCATCAGTCAGCAATTGATGCTGCCGGGCTTTGCCTATGCCCACGATGTAGAGGGGCGGCGTATTGGTGGCCCGCTGGTGGCCCCCACCCCGGTGCTGCACAAAACCTCGCTCTTTGTCAGTCCACGGGATATGCGTGAGCACCTGCCACGTGAGATTAACTTCGCCCGCTTTCGCTGCGCCTGTAATGCAGCCGGCCAGCCGGTCGGTGGGTGGCAACGGGTCATTGTCGGGGCCTACGTCAACCACGGTAGTAATGACGAGCCGGATTGGAGTAGTCACACCTGAGCCACGGCCACCAGCACACACAAGAGCCCATACAGCCCCTCACGCCGAGGGGCTGTTTGCATTTTAAGGAAACCCAACCATGCATGACTTACGTGATTACAACACCCTGACCGCTCAGCAGCTCACCGTTGCCATCGGTCAGCTCAACCACAACACCGTGCCGAAGATAATGACCTACCTGGCATTGCGGGCTAGACAGCAGTACCCGCTCGGTAATGGCCGCAGCAGAGCCAAGGCCCTAAAGCTGCTGCGCCGGGTCAAGAAGGCTCACAAGACTGGCCGTATCCCGTTTGAGCTCACCGTGACGGGTTGCCGCATCGACCGAGGCAGTCATCAGGCAGACCGCTACTACTACGACAGGACGCTGTTGGCCCAGGGCTGGCAGCAATACGACACCGAGGAGGACGCTTGGTACTTCGGTATCTGGGTTAACACGAAGAAGCTAGAGACTTTTACCTACGCGGAGGGGGATACCAGTCATGTGATTGCACTGAACGTCGAGGCGTTTCGTACCGAGCTGGCGCGGCTCTACCAGTACCACCCGCAAGCCCCGGCGTTTATGAGCATCGACCCAGAGGCAGGCATTGTGACCCACCATTTTGAAGCCAAACCGGAGGTGTGAAATGGCTAAGAACATCACCATCAAGGTGCCCGGCAAACATCCGCGAACCGGCGAGATCACCACCTTTGAGCTAAAGGGCCAACGCATCGATATCGGCATCGGCGGCCAGGCCGTGCCTTTCCTCATTCACGGTAGGGGGATAGGAACGTCCCTCACTCACATCCCGAGCGGATACCGCATCGCCCTGCTCGGTGGCTGGCTCACCGCTCGTTACGCAATACCTGAGAATAAGCCCAGCAGAACAGTCTGCGCCCAGATGGCCATAGACCGGCTGGTAGCCCAGTACGGCTCGCAGCACCTGCTGGACCGACTCGATTGCAAGCCGGTTATCAACGAGGCGGCTGACTGCGCTCGTTGAGGCCAACCGTCTCGCTCATCCACACACAGCATAAAGGGCCAGCCCTCACAGGCTGGCCCTTTGCATCATTGGAGTCACCGAACATGACCCGTCTTATCACCAGACTCGAGGTGCATCGCTATGCCCCCGAGCTCAACAAGCTACATCTGCGCAACCGCCAGACGTTACCCGCTCCCGGCATCACCACCATCAAAGAGGCCAAAGCCCGCCTGTTTAGCCGATGGCTGCCAGGACATCAGGTGACCATCACTGTGAGCCATCCCGACTACGTCAATCTCACTCGGCTCTACCGGGGCGACTGGCAAGCCTGACCGACCTCCCGAAGCACCTGACCAGACTACGCCAGCGTCACAATGTGCCTGGCACTATCATCCACACCCAGTTGAGGTATCGCTAATCATGACCACGAGCCATTCTGCATACCCTGCAGCCCACAATTCAGAGTTACAAGTTCCCGCACAAGCCTCCTGCATCAGCTGGGGCCTGCCGCGTGATATCTCACCACGCTTTGGCGCTCGTCTGATACAGAGTCGCTACCGGCTCGATTTTCTATCCGATCGAGCCAGTCTGATAGGTGAATGGAGTGAGGCGCAGATAGCCAATCTCGACCAGGCTTTCCCGGAGATCATCAAGGCACTGGAAGCTAAGCTGCTGACCGGCGAACTGGATGCCCAACGCCAGCACTGCATCACTATCCAGCACGGCGGCTTTACCTGCGAAGCCGATACCCTAGGCAGCCACGGCTATGTCTACGTGGCGATTTATCCTAACACTTGCTTGGTCTGTATCCGCCCATAGGAACATATAGTGGTGGGGAGCGAGGTCGGATGCCGCTAGCGGAATAGAGAATTACGTAGATTGACCACGAGCCACTCTTACAAGGTGGCTTAATTTTTTGATGTATATCACAGCTTTCTGCTTTTCTACTGAGCCATAGCCTCGCTCTCTAAATACAGCATTGATTTTGAAGCTTTGGGTATCGTGTCTTGCTGCATCAATGGTTTACCATTGTGGCCAATCGAATACGAACACTGCCCTCCCTGCCGTGGGTGTGACATTGCAGTAGAGCACCAAGGATCATCATGGCCGTCAATCAGACCAAAATCTCCGATGACTTAAAAGCGCTGGTCAGCGCACCTGACCAATCCGAATTTATCTTTGGCTTTATGGCCGCCTATGGACTGCCCAAGGCCACGATCACGCATATCAGGCAAGGAGGGAGCCGCAACCTTGCCAAAGAAGCGGGCCACGTGGGCATCAATTCAAAGTTCTACTTTCAGCCGCTGGATGATGGAGCCGATATCGAGCTCCTTTTTGAACAGCGGATTGCAGAGTGTGCCAGCTCCAAGCACAAATACCGCTTCGTCATTCTCACCGATTTTGTTCGCTTCCTCGCGTGGGACGTGCTGACTGAGGAGAGACTCGATACCGAGTTCAGTGAGCTGTTCCGCGAATATGGTTTCTTCTTACCCTTAGCAGGCCTTGAGAAGGCGATTCTGGGTGCCGAGAACCCTGCCGATGTGAAGGCTGCCGAGAAGATGGGCAAGCTCTTCGATCTCATCAAGAGCCTCAACGAGTTAAGTAGACCTGAGGATATTCATGCCCTCAACGTATTCCTGACCCGGCTGCTATTCTGCCTGTTCGCCGAAGATACGGGGATCTTTAATCAGGGTCAGTTCACCTCTGCCATTAAAGGCTACACCGAGGAGGACGGCAGCGACCTCGATCAGTTCCTCAGTGACTTGTTCGCCGTCATGAACAGCGAACCCAATAGCGAGTTACGCAAAACCCTACCATCTCATCTGGCGGCCTTCCCCTATGTAAACGGCGGGCTGTTCGCGGTGGACGAACCCATCCCGGCGCTCGGCAAGCAGGGCCGAAAGATCCTGCTGGAGTGCTGTATGATGAACTGGGGGGACATCAACCCGGATATCTTCGGTTCGATGTTCCAGGCGGTGATTGATGTCGAGCAGCGCGGCAATCTGGGCCAGCACTACACCTCGTATAGCAACATCATGAAGGTGATCCAGCCACTGTTTCTGGATTCACTGCGCAGCGATCTGAAAAAAAATCGAAAGAGTGCCAATGGCCTCAAAAAACTGCTGGTGCGTCTCGGTAACATCAAAGTCTTCGATCCCGCCTGTGGCTCCGGCAATTTCCTGATCGTCGCCTACAAGGAGTTGCACACACTGGAGCGGATGGCAATTCAAGCCTTACAGCTGCTTGAACCACAGCAGGGCTTCTCCATGAGCAGCCTGCACCTCGATCAGTTTTACGGTATCGAGATTGACGATTTTGCCTGTGAGATCGCCCGCCTTGCACTCTGGTTGGCAGAACATCAACTCAACAAGCAATGGGAGCAAACCTTTGGCTATGCTCGTCCTGCGCTACCCCTGAGATCATCTGGCAACATCGTGAGTGGTGATAGCCTAGTGCTGGATTGGCATAAGGTCTGCCCCAAAGGGATTGAGGATGAGGTCTATGTGATCGGTAATCCACCCTTCTTGGGCACTTTGGGTCGTTCCGGCGAACAAGTTTCCAACATGCGGGATGTAGTGGTCAACTAAATCCGGACACTTGGTTAGGCCGAACCTCGGCTTTTGCTGGCGGTATCCCGTCATTGTATT
>NZ_JANFNV010000042.1:0-26208 GCF_024436075.1 Aeromonas sp. JL9
TGAGCGTTCACATTGGTCCGGAAATGGTGTTCACGTTGAACCGGAATCGGTGTTCATGATCGGCCGGAATATGCAAGCCATCAAGAGTGGCAAGACTTTCCCGGCCGAGCCTATCATCGACACCACTTATCGCCAGCCCTGATTGCATCAGCCCATCGGCAAAAGTCCTTAAAACAAAAGACCCCGCCAGATAGCGGGGTCTTTGTTGGCAACCGGTGTTGCGAATAGCTCGGTGATCAGCCGCGTTTGGCCTGCTTCTCGGCAATGGCGTCAGCCACGTCAGCCGGCTCCAGTACGATGCCTTCCTGATCCGGGGTCGGGAACACGGCAACACACAGCTCGTCCTGCTCCATACCGTCAACCCAGCGCTCCAGCCACACCTTCAGGGTGATGGACTGCGGCTTGCAATCGGCCCACTCACCTTCAGCCCACGCCTTGGCGTACTCCGGGTGCGGCCATACCGGGATGCAATCTTCATCGTCGGTGGTCAGCATCATGACGCCATGCTCGTCAGTCAGGACGAACAGCTCTTCATGCTCGACCAGCTTGCTGATGAAGTGATCGTAACGGTAATCAGCGTTCAGTTGCAGCGCGGCATTGCGCTCGGTGTCGCTCAGTTCATAGCTCATTGGCCAAGTCTCTCTCTCGATAAAGGGCGCCATGTTCACATCTTGTCGTCAGCTTGTCCAGCTTGCAGCCCCTTGGCACCGGATGGGGAGGACAATGACGCAAATAAGGATAGAGCAGCCTCCTCGATAACGAGACCGCCAGCTATCATATTGCCCCTTTTACAACGCAGGGGTGATCAGCTCCACATCAGGCTGCTCGCTCAGCTTTTGCCGCAGCCAGTAGGCGGACTCCACCTCGACAAAGCAGAGCAGATCCCGGCCATTGGCCGCCATCGCCATCAGCTGCTCAAAACGCAGCTGTTGTTGCTGCTCCCAGGCGGCAGCGAGTTTGGCACCGTGGGCCTCATCCACCACTTCGCGGCGCAACTCGAACAGGTTATCGGTGATCGGGCTGTTGATCTTGGCGGCGCAGTGCCAGTACATCAGCAGGTTATCCATCATCTCGCTGTCGTAGTTGGCCAGCGCATCCAGCTCGGGTGTATCACCGCTGTCGCTGGCGGCAAAATCACACCAGCCCGCATCGAGTGACGCCAGCTCATGAGCCCCATTGGCATGCTTGCGCAACAGTGCTATGTCGGCCCCCTTGCGTGCAGGCAACCATACCTCGCCCTGATGGGCATCCAGCAGTGACGTCAACGAAGCAGCGGGGTAAACCGGAAAGCGGGTACAAAGTGAATGCAGCAGGGATACCAGAGTGATCTTGACCATGAGCGATACCTTGAACAGGACGAACAGTCACCAATAGACCGTCCGATATAAAGAAGTGCCCTATCCTACCACGTTTGGTCCGGCTCGGCCCTTGGCGAAGCTGTCAGCCAACCATCTGATTACGCCGAAAAAAACAGCATTTGAAACGCAGCATCCAGTCAAAGATCAATAATTTGAGCCAGCGCCCACTAAAGTGGATCCGGGGATGCTAGTTTGCATACATCTTTAGCGTAAGGAGTAAATCCATGATTGGGATCGACCAGGTTTCTAACGAATTCGTGAACGATTTGAAAATACTGGCATGCTTTGATCCGGCCAACATGAGCCTAGGGATTAAATTACGCAGCGATATGTCTGAAGAGTTGTGCCAAGCGGCAGCCCGTCTGCATCAACAGGGGCTCATCAGCGCAGAAGATGGCGGCTATCTCACCCCGTTTGGCATGACCATGGTTGAACACCTGCAACATCTGCTGGTCGCACTCAAACCGCTTTGACCGGCTGTGGTGCCCAGAGCGAAAAGTTGAGTAGCTCCCAGCGCTCCCCTTGGTGAAGATGACAGGCAAACAGCAAAGGACCTTCGGGTCCTTTTACTTTGCCATCCACCAGCCACTCCCCCTCCCTTTCAGGCACCAGTCGCGCATTCACCTCATCGGGTTGCTGTGCAGTGCCCATCCGGACCTGGACAAATTGCTGGCAGATCACTTGCGCTTCCATCGCGGATTGAACCGGTACCGGCGCATCGGACGTCGAAGTCAAGGTGGCAGCAAGCAGGAGCGATAGCAGCATGATTCAGCACATGGGAGTCAGTAGCAGAAGCCAGATAAACAAAAAGCCGTGGCACCAGAGGTACCACGGCTTTCTTAAATTCTGTAAGAATTACAGAGCAGTTACGTTCTCAGCCTGCGGGCCTTTCTGACCTTGGGTCACAGAGAACTGTACGCGCTGACCTTCAGCCAGGGTACGGAAACCGTTACCTTGAATGGCGCTGAAGTGAACGAAAACGTCCGGGCCGTTTTCTTGCTGGATGAAGCCAAAACCTTTGGTTTCGTTGAAAAACTTAACGGTACCGGTGATCATGTTAGACATATCTTTTAAACCTGTATTCAAAATAATTACTTATGCTTTTCAGCGGGTAAAGCTCAAAAAACGGGATTAACTTATGAACAACAGGACAAGATGTGAAACATCGTATTCATTGACATAACTATCGCCCTTTCAAGCTGGTTTGGATTATACGTGGCTTTGTAGATTACGCAAACAAATTTGTGCCCTGCCAATGACAGGGCACAAACCGTTATAAGGTGGCCGCTTCCAACGCTTCGACCAGCGCTCTGAGAAAACGAGCCGCCTCCCCGCCAGTACAGGCTCTGTGGTCAAATGTCATCGACAGCGGCAATGCCCTGACGGGACGCGCTTCACCATGGATGAACACCACTTTTTCGAACAGTTTGCCTGCCCCTATGATGGCTACCTGCGGCGGCGTGACAATGGGGCTGGCATAGCGGCCTGCGATGGCGCCGAAGTTGGTGAGCGTAATGGTCGCCCCCTGCAACATCTCGCGCGGCACGGCGCGCGCCTTCACATCGGCGATCATCCGATCCAGCCCCTGCCGGATATCTGCCCCCTCCCGTTCGGCCACGTTCTCCATCACCGGCACATAAAGGCCATGCTTTGAATCCACCGCGATGGCTACATTAACCTCTTTGAACAGCCGCCGTGACAGGGTTTCACCATCAAACCAGGCATTCATCGAGGGCTCGGCGCGGCACGCCACGCCAATGGCCTTGATAAGGCGCACCGTCACATCCTCATCAGGCCGCCAGTGACGCAAATCCACCTCGTCGGTGATGCTGACCGGCACCACAGTCTGATGAGAGAGCTCCATCGCCTTGGCCATGGCCCTGCGCGACCCTTTGAGGAATTCGTTGCCACTGCTCTGCTGGGCCTCGAATGCCTGCTGCACATCCAGCTCGGTCACCATGCCGCCGCTGCCACTCCCCTTGATCCGGTCGATATCCAGACCCAGTTTTTGTGCCAGCAGGCGCACGGCAGGCATGGCTTGCACCAGCGAGCCACCCGGGGCAATAGCTCCTACCACGAAGTGATCCTCGATATGTTGCTGATGGGCGCTCACCTTGCCCACCACGGTCCCATCATCTTCGCCCCCCTCGAACTCCACCAGCGGCGCACCGATATGGAGGATATCCCCCTCGGCGCCGCAGAGACGGGCAATCACCCCGGCCACCGGAGAGGGCACATCCACCAGCGCCTTGGCCGTTTCCACCGACAAGAGCACCTGATCGACCGCAACGGTATCACCGGCACTCACCTTCCACTCGACAATCTCGGCTTCGGCCAACCCTTCACCCAGATCCGGTAATTTGAAAAATTTCATAGCCACTGTTTCTCCATCAGCTGGTGAGCGGCATCGGCGATATCCTGCTCGGTGATGAGGTAATACGCTTCGTTGCGATAGTAGGGAACGGCTGCATCCACGCCGGTCAGCCGTTTGGGCGGCGCCTTGAGGCTGGGGAGTGCCTGCTCGGTCACCCGCGCCACAATTTCGGCCCCGACTCCGAAGCTGCCACACGCCTCGTGCACCACCAGCAAGCGACCGGTCTTGCGCACCGAGGTGAGGATGGTCTCCATATCCAGCGGCTTGATGGTGGCCAGATCCAGCACCTCGCACTGGATATCCTGCTCGGCCAACAGGTTCGCCGCCCGCATCACCTCCTGAATGCAGGCGCCCCATGCCACTACCGTGATATCCCGGCCCGGGCGCAGGGTGAAGCAGACATCCAGCGGCAGACCGACACCGTCATCCACCACCTCGGATTTCATCGAGCGATAGATGCGATCCGGTTCGAAAAACATCACGGGATCCGGATCGCGGATGGCCGAGAGCAGCAGGCCATAGGCACGTCTCGGGCTGGAGGGGATCACCACCCGCAGCCCCGGAATATGGGCAAACAGCGCCTCGATACTCTCGCTGTGATGTTCAGGCGAGTGAATGCCCGCGCCATACGGGGAGCGATAGACAAGGGGACAGGAGAGGCGGCCACGGGTGCGGTTTCGCATCCGCGCCGCCTGACAGATGATCTGCTCCATCCCGGGGAAGATGAAGCCCTGAAACTGGAACTCTGCCACCGGCTTGAGCCCCTGGGTCGCCATACCGACCGCCACCCCGGCGATCAATCCTTCGGCCAGCGGCGTGTCGATCACCCGCTTGAAACCGAACTTGTCGCGCAGGCCCACGGTGGCGCGAAACACCCCGCCGTTGACCCCCACATCCTCGCCCAACACCACCACATCCGGGTCATGTTCCATCTCGTAGTGAAGGGCCATGTTGACCGCCTCCAGCAGACTGATCTCACTCATGGCCAACCTCCTGCTTCATCCCCTTGGCAATCACTCGCTCACGCTGGGGCACGAGTTCGGCGGGCAGGCTGGCATAGTGATAATCGAGCATCGCCTCCGGCGGCTGGGGCGCCATCGCCTCATAACGGGCAACCGCCTGTTCTACCTCTCGGGTGGCTTCCGCCAGCAGGCTCTGCTCCTGCTCCTCATCCCACCAGCCCTGGCTGTGCATAAACTGGCGCAGCCGCTTGACCGGCTCCTTGGCCCAAGCGGCCCCGACCTCGGCCCCGTCGCGATAGCGAGTGGCATCATCGGCCGTGGTGTGATCGCCGAGACGATAACTGACTGCCTCGATCAGGGTCGGCCCCTTGCCGCTGCGGGCCCGTTCGACGGCACTGCGCGCGGCATCGTAGACCGCGACCACATCGTTGCCATCCACTTGCAGGCTGCGTACCCCGGCGCCAATTCCCTTCTGAGCCAGCGTAGGAGCGCTCGATTGCAGCTTGCGTGGCACCGAGATGGCCCACTGGTTGTTGTTGACGATGATGACCATCGGCAGGTGCCAGACACCGGCGCAGTTGAGCCCCTCCAGAAAATCCCCCTTGGAGGTGCCGCCGTCGCCGATGGTGACCACGGCAACCCGCGGTTGATTACGCAGTTTGAAGGCCGAGGCAATACCGCAGGCGTGGGTGATCTGGGTGGCGATGGGGACGCAGATGGGGAGATCTTCAGAGGGAGTCCCATCAGGTTTGAGAAAATAACTGCCCCGCTCGTCACCACCCCAATATTGCAGGTTCTTCTCCATCGGCACGCCCCGCACATAGAGGGTGGGCATGTCCCGATAGTAGGGGACGTAGACATCCTGCGGCTGCATGGCCAGACCAATGCCAATCCCCACGGCTTCTGCGCCGAGATGGGAGGGAAAAGTACCGAGTTTGCCGGTTCGTTGCAGCGCAATCGCTTTTTTGTCATAGCTGCGCACCATCACCATATTGCGGTAAAAGGTGTGCAGTATCGCCTTGTCCAGCCAGGTCGGTAAGGTGGCGACCGGGCACCCTTCCGCATCGAGGTAACGAAGGAAAGGGATGTCGACATGGGTCATAACTGGCTCCTTGCCGTTGTAGACGTCACCGATGCTGGTGACACCTAGATGTAAATACCTTGTTAAATAAAAAGCAAAGGGATTTACTCAGGTAAGACCAGTAGAAACTTCTTTAAAGTAGCGAAGGAGCTGAATTTTCGGCGATGAGTGGCAAGGTATGCCGTAAATGGTGCAACTTTGCAGCACTGAACGCAGGATGCCAAATGTGAAAAAGGGGAGCCTTGCTCCCCCATTGAGTTACTTCAGTCAGCCGTTACTCCAACCAGCAGTTACGCCAACCACTGTTGCAGCTGGCGGGCCATTCCAACTGGCAGCAAGTGAGCGCGACTCAACAAGCGGCTGCGCCAGGGCTCGGCCAGCAAGGTGGGGCAAATTCGCATCTCCCGTCCCCGGTCAGCCACGCGCACCAACCGATCGATGAGGGTCTCCAGCTGCGGATGCTCCGGCCAGTGAGGATAGAGGTCAGCAGTTGTGATATCGGCCAACTCGCACACCCGCTCCTCTCCCTTCTCATCAGCCATTGGCCAGGGGTGAAGCACCTGTAGCCAACCCGGCCGTGCTGCCTCCAGCAACTGGCCCAGCGTCGGCTGCGCAAAGTGGGGATCCCCAGCGACTTTGAGCAGATGACGCGTCCCCGCCAGCACCACCACGCCGCGCGGGGGAAGTGCAAGAAGATAGTCGGCCAGCGCCTGATCCCGCCCCCTGTTGTGTTGCTGCCAGCGCTCCGGGCTCATCTCCTGCCACTCGAATAAGGGCTCGCAGAGATGCACCCGCAGCCGCACATGTTCGGGGCGCGCCAGATTGCTCTGGCGCAGAGCGGAAAAGAGAGCCGGAAACTCGGGGGCCATCCAGGCGGGAAAGGCGCAGGAGTCGAGCCAGACCGGATAGAGTCGTGCCAGCGTCAGCGGCTCCCCCTGCCAGCTCTCCTCCCCCGCCAGCCAGGCATCGAGCAAGCCCTGATGATGGCGATTGCCGCACTCCAGCACCAGATCGGTCATGACTCCCCAGAGCGCCGGATCACACAGCCAGGCGTGCTGGCGCCGGATAAAATCCGGGTGCCAGTGCGGCTCCCCCAGCCCCACCAGCTTGCCCGCCAGCAAGGCTTCCCGGATAGCGGCAACCGGGGTCATGCATCCCCCTCCTGCCGGATGTGCAGTTGCTGCCCGACCCCATCGACCCGCTCACAAATAAGGGCGCCGATCTTTGCCAACCAGTCGGGATGCACCATCTCCTGATGCAGGCAGGGGAAGCGCTCATAGCGGATTTCGCCTTTTGTCAGCGATGCCCAGCCACGTCCATCCAGCCAAGGCTGGCGGGAGGCTGACGCCTCGATAAAGATCACCTCCCCGTGGTAGCAGTAGTCGACCGGCTGACGGATCAGCCGGTTGTTGTGGCCAACCAGCTCAATCATGGCGCTCACCACCTGCTCGTCGAGCATGGCCAGCGCACTCCCCTCCGCCCCCAGTCGGGCCACCACCTCGTCGCGGGTGAGGGAATCGAGCGCATCGTCCGCAACCGCAATCCCCCCCATCCGCAGCAACGCATCGAGCATCCGCTGCTCGTCGGGCAACGGCTGGGTTTGCCACTGCTGACAGGGGTAGGCATCGAGCAGCAGCACCATGGCCACCTCCTGTCCCTGATCTTGCAGCATGGCGGCCATCCGGTGCACCAGCATGCCCCCGAGCGACCAGCCGAGCAGCCAGTAGGGCCCCTCGCTCTGCTGACGACGCAGCTCGGTCACATAGTCGAGGGCCAGCTCGTCGAAGCTGGCAGGCAGAGGTGCATCCGGCTGGCAGAGCGCTCGCGCCTGCAGGGCATAGACCGCCATGTCGGTCGGTAGATGGGACACCAGCGGCGCATAACACCAGCCGAGCCCGCCGGCGGGGTGGACGCAAAAGAGAGTGGGGCCTGATGCGCCCGACTGCGCACCGGACGCTCGCAGGGGCAACAGCATGGGCATTGCCTCCCGCTCGCCGCCCAGACGGCGCGCCAGCTGGGCGGGGCTCGGCGCTTCGAACAGACTAGCCAAAGTGAGCGCCTGTCCGTTCGACTCTTCAATACGCACCACCAGTTGAGCCGCCAGCAGGGAGTGGCCGCCGAGGGCAAAGAAGTTATCGTCGGCGCCGACCCGCACCAGCCCCAGTATCTCGGCGAAGAGGCGACAGAGCCGCTCCTCCAGCAGGGTTTTCGGCAGTGACTGACCGACCGCCGACGCCATATCGGGCAGCGGCAGCCCCTTGCGATCCAGCTTGCCATTGGGGGTTAGCGGCAGCTCAGCCAGGTTTACCAAGAGCCCCGGCACCATGTAATCGGGCAAGGCAGCGCCAAGGGCGGGTGCCAGCTCGGCCAGCGTCAGCTCCCTGCTATCTGCGGCCACCACATAGGCCACCAGACGGCGATCGCCGGGGGCAAATTCGGGGGCCAGCACCACCGCCTGCGCCACCCGGGGATGGCGCAGCAGCACCTGCTCGATCTCCTCCAGTTCGATGCGTTGACCACGGATCTTCACCTGAAAATCGAGGCGCCCCAGATACTCGATGGCGCCATCCTCACGCCAGGCGGCCAGATCGCCGCTGCGATAGAGCCGTCCCGCCCCGAAGGGGTTGGCAATAAAGCGCTCGGCGGTGAGCTCGGGCTGGCCAAAGTAGCCCTCCGCCACCTGTACACCGCCGATCCAGAGCTCGCCTGCCACACCGGGCGGCACCGGCTGCAACCAGGGGTCGAGAATGTGGATGCTGGTATTCCAGACCGGATAGCCGATGGGCACGCTGGTCACCGCCTCGTCTGCCCGGCAGGGATACCAGGTGACATCCACCGCCGCCTCGGTCGGGCCATAAAGGTTGTGCAAGGGGGCTGAAAATGTTCCATACCAGCGCTGCACCAGATCGGCGGGCAGCGCCTCGCCGGAGCAGAATACCTGGCGCAGGGCGCGGCAACGGGCAGGCTCGGCCTGAGTGACAAAGATCTGTAGCATGGAGGGGACAAAGTGCAAGGTGGTGATCCCGGCCTGCTCAATCAGCTCGGCAAGGTAGGCGGGATCCTTGTGGCCACCCGGTTTGGCGAGCACCAGCCGCGCACCTGTCATAAAGGGCCAGAAGAACTCCCAGATGGAGACATCGAAACCGGCCGGGGTCTTTTGCAGCACCCGATCCGCCGGGCCGATGGGATACATGTGCTGCATCCAGAGCAGCCGGTTGACGATGGCACCATGGCTCACCACCACCCCTTTGGGCCGACCGGTCGAGCCGGAGGTGTAGATGATGTAGGCCGCATCTTCCGGTTTGGGGGCTGGCAGCTCACAAGGTACTGTCGTAGCCAACTCTACCGCCGCCAGCTGCTCTGCCACACCGGGAGCATCGAGGCAGACAAGTGGCGCCGCCACGTCGAGCGGCATCTGAAGCGTATGGCTGGTCAACACCAGCGCAGGATCGCTGCTGGCGAGAATGTAGCCGATCCGCTCCGCCGGGTAGTCCGGGTCAACGGGTACATAGACGGCCCCCACCGCCATTATGGCCTGCTGGGCGAGAATAAGCTCGGGAGCGCGCGGGATCACCACCGCCACCCGACAACCGGGGCCCACGCCCCTCCCCGCCAGATAGCTGGCCAACTGGCGGGTTCGCTGGCGCAGCTCGGCCACATTCCAGCGCTCGGCGCCACACTCCAGCGCGATGGCGCTCTGATCCGCCGCCGCCAACCCCTCGGCCAGCAGTGCGCTCAGGGTAGTGGTCGGCAGCGGATGGTCGGTCTGGTTCCAGCGCGCCAGCTCAGCCTGCTCGCAGGGCAGCAGCAGCGGCAAACGCACCGCCAGGGCCTCGTCACCCGCCTCACTCCAGGCCGCCAGATAGGCGACCAGCCGGGCCAGATGACGCTCGCTCTCCTGATGGCTGAAGCGCCCCTGATGTGCTTCGAGGGTCAGGGTCATAGCGCCTGCCTCCTCGGCAAAGTAGAAGGCGCACTCCTCCACCGGCCCCGCCGCCAGCACCTGCACCTCACCACGAACCTGGTTGTGTCCTTCACCAAAGCTGAGGGTGCGGGCAAAGGGCATCAAATTGACCTGAGGGCCAAACAGCGGCTGGCCCGGCTGACGCTGTTGCAACCACTCCTGACGGCAGCCCTGATGACGGCGCAAGGCGGCAAATTGCCGCTCGACCTGTGCCAGCAACTCCCCTACCCGGCTGGTGCCGCTCAGCTCGATGCGCAGGGGCACCACATTGACCTTCATGCAGGGGGTATCGGCCGCCGCTGAGCCCAGCCGCCCCATCAGCGGAATACCCAGCACCACCTCGCCAGCGCCGCTCATCCGCTGCACATAGCTGGCCACCGCCGCCAGCAGCAGGCTGTAGGGGTGGCAGGCCGAACGACTCGCCCGTGCCACCAATGCCTGCCACTGGCGGCCAGCAAGCCGCTGTTCAAGCCGATATGTGGGGCCCGGCCCTTGCACCGGACGGCGGGAGAGCGACGCAGGATTCTCCACCCCGGCCAGCTGCTGCATGAAGAAATCGCGATCCCGCGCGGCGCGCGGCGAATCCTGATAGGCCGCCTCTTCGGCCAACAACTCCTGCTGGGTCGCATAACGGCAGGGGGCTGGCAGCTCGCCGGCGCAAAGCCCCTCATACCAGCTCGCCACCCGCTGGCAGAGCAGGCTCAGGCCAAAGCCGTCGATGGCGATATGGTGCACGGAGATAAACCAGGCCCACCACCCCTCGCCAAGGCGATAGAGGGTGGTGGCAAACAGCGGCCCCCCGGCCAGATTGAAGGGGACGGCCAGCTGCGCACGCATCTCGGCCTGCGCGGCGGCGAGCGGGTCGGCTTCGCTGCGCAGATCCCGCTCTGCCAGCTGCCAGCAGGCGGGGTTGGCCACCATCTGCGGTCCATCAGCAGTGGCCACAAAGGCGCAGTGCAGACCGGGGATCTCGTCGATAGTCTGGCGCACCGCACGGGTGAAGTGATGG
Organism: Aeromonas sp. JL9; assembly: GCF_024436075.1. Taxonomy (NCBI): domain Bacteria; kingdom Pseudomonadati; phylum Pseudomonadota; class Gammaproteobacteria; order Aeromonadales; family Aeromonadaceae; genus Aeromonas; species Aeromonas sp. JL9. Next base: position 10,749 of record NZ_JANFNV010000042.1, read on the forward strand.
GGAGCCAGCGCCCCCTCCAGCAGCCAGTACTCGCCGGTATTGCAGGCGGGGCTCTGCGGATATTTTTGCTGGGCAAACCAGATGCCCGCCTGAGCGGTGGTAAGCGGCCAGCGCGGGTGCTCACCACGCTGGTGGGTGGCGCGCATCGCCATTGTCTGTTCCATGGGAATGTCCTTGCGCAAACATCAAGCGGGCAGTGAGTTGCTCCTGCCCGCATGGCTGAAAAGCGAGGAGGCCAGGCCTCCTCCATAAAGAGAGTGTCACGCCTGCCAGACCGGCAGCGCGCGGGCTAGACCCCCAGAGTGGCACCGCCATCGACCACCAGATCCTGCAGGGTGATATGGCTGGCCGCATCGGAGGCGAGAAACAGCACGCAGGCAGCCACCTCGTCGGGGGTTCCCAATTTGCCAAGGGGGATCCCCAGCTTGAACTGCCCGGGCAGGCCCGCGATGGTGCGCTGCTCTCCCTCCCGCTGCTCCGCCTCCCCCTCCTGCCACATGCCGTACAGCATCGGGGTACGGGTCGAGCCCGGCGACACCAGATTGCAGCGCACGCCGTAGGGAGCAAGCTCCAACCCCGCCGTTTGGGTGAGGCTGGTCAGCGCCGCCTTGGAGGCGCCATAGATGCCCATCCCCACTCGCGGCACCCGACCGGCATTGGAAGAGACATTAACGATGGCGCCCCTGCGCCGCCCCTGAAACCAGGGGGTCAGGGCCCGCATCAGGTAGAAGGGGGCGAAGGTATTGATGGCGAAGGTGCGTTGCAAGAGGGCGTCATCTACCTCATCGATCCTGCCGGTCGCCAGTATGCCGGCGACATTGACCAGCACATCGGGCCCCAGCCCCTCGTCGAGCAGCTGTTCGCAGCAGCGGGTCACAGCCTCGCTGTCGCTCACATCGATCACCACCCCCTTCACGTTGCCAGGCAGCGCCTCGGCCAGTTGCAAATCGAACGCCACCACGCTGGCCCCCACCTCGGCAAAGGTGCGTGCCACCGCATGGCCAATTCCCTGCGCTGCGCCGGTCACCCAGACGGTTCTGCCTTGCCACTCGCTCATGGGGTGCACTCCGGTTCCCTGACGTGATCTTCGTTGACCTGATAAGCCGTGCCCTGACTGACATTAAGCTGACGGGAGAGAAGCTCCCACCAGTGAGCCAGAGTCGGCGTGCGGGCCAGCTCGGCCAGCTCCACCACCAGCCCCTGCTGACGCCACTCTTCCACCAGCCCCATCACCGCCAGCGAGTCGAGACCGTAGTCGAGCAGGTTGTCATCCTCGGCGGGCTGCTCCTGCTGCATCTCGGCGGGCAGCCGCGCCAGCACCTGATCACGTAGCAACTCCCGAGTCAGGGGGCGTTTGCTGGCCGCCATCACCTCGGCCACGGTAATCACCCGACCAGCATTGCGGCTGACGTAGGAGAGCGCCAGCAGATGATCTTCGCGGGAGAAGTCGGCGATGGCATCAGCCACCAGGAAGGGGCGGATATCGCGCATAAAAGCATCGACCGCCGTCTGCATCACCCCGATATGACCGTAGATGCCGCAGATCACCAGCTGATCCCGCTCCCATTCGGCCATCAGCTCGACCAGCGGTGAGCGGCAAAAAGCGCTGTAGCGCCACTTGGTCAGCACCGTATCCTGCGGCTCGGGGGCCAGCGCCGAAACAATCGGCTGACGCTCCGGCGCCCGGGTCAGCCCCGGCCCCCACATGTCGTTGAGCAGCGCCCGATCTGCCTGACTCTGCTCGGCGGGCTGGGCGGTATAGACTACCGGCATGCCAAGAGCACGCGCCTGACGGATCAGGGTGGCGATATGGTCGATGACCTGATTGATCAGCGAATTGCCCGGCCCGTAGAAATCGACGAAATAGTGCTGCATATCGTGAACCAGCAAGGTGGCGCGGCCCGGTTCGAAGGGCCAGTTCACCCGCCCGGTTGGCAGCTCCTCGGCGGTGGGCAGTGGATAGGCGGCGAGGGATTGAATGGTCATGCACACTCCTTGGCGAGCTGCTCGCGCAGCGTCTGTTTGTCTATCTTGCCGACCGGGGTGTGAGGCAGTTTATCCACCAGCACCAGGCGATCGGGTAGTTTGTAATCGGCCACCCCCTGCTCGCGCAGGAAACGGCGCAAGCGGGGCAGATTGAGGGGCTCGCGGCACATCAGAAAGGCGCAGCTGCGCTCCCCGAGCATGGGATCCGGCATGGCGACCAGTGCCGCCTGCCGCACCTCCGGGTGGGTCAGCAACAGCTCTTCAATCTCGAGGGCATCGATCTTCTCCCCACCCCGGTTGATCTGATCCTTGTTGCGCCCCACCACCATCAGATGACCACTGGGCAAGCAGCAGACCAGATCGCCGGTGCAGTAGAAACCGTCCCGGTCAAAAGCCCGCTGATTGTGGGCATCAGCCTTGAAGTAGCCACGAAAGGTATAAGGGCCGCGCGTCCAGAGCTCGCCGCACTCACCATCGGGCAAGGGGCGCCCGTCGCTATCCCGCACCTCGACCTCGTCGCCCGGGCTCATCGGGCGGCCCTGGGTATTGACGATGTGCCACTGGTCATCCTCGGTGCGGGTGTAGTTGACCAGCCCCTCGGCCATGCCAAACACCTGCTGCAAGCGGCAACCAAGGAGGCTCGCTACCGCATCGGCATGAGCCGGGCTGAGGCGCGCACCGCCCACCTGCACACACTCCAGAGAGGTCTGCGGATAGTGGCTGGCCGCCTCCAGCCAGAGCGCCAGAGCCGGTGGCACCAGCGCAGCCCAATTGACCTGATGGCGCTGTACCAACGGCAGACAGGTTGCCGCGGAAGGATCCTTTGCCAACACCACGCAGCCACCGGCATAAAACACCCCGAGTGCACCGGGGGAGCTCAGGGGAAAATTGTGGGGCGCAGGCAGGGCACAGAGATAGATCACCCGCTCATCCCAACCGCACACCGCTACGCTCTGGCGCACGCTGTAGCCATAGTCATCGTGGGTACGGGGGATCAGTTTGGGGGTGCCGGTGCTGCCGCCGGAGAGCTGGAAAAAAGCGACTTGATCGGCCGGGGTAGGAGTTGGCGCGATGGCCGTCAGAGGCGAACCATCAGCACGAGCCACGGTTTCAGGCTGACGCCATGCAAATCCTGACTGAAGATCACTCCCTTCAGCCTGCTCGAAAAACAGTGTCTGACAGGAAGGCGATACCCGCTCATCAAGGGCCGCGAGGCTTCCCGCTTCACCGGCAAAGCCGGGATGGGAGGGACTGAGTACCAGCAAGGCGGGCTCAATCTGGCGGGCAAAGGCCACCAGCTCGCGCCGCTGATGGCTGTAGAGGGCATGCACCGCCACCACGCCGCAGCGGATCAGGGCAAACCAGCAGATATAGAACTCGGCACAATTGGGCAACTGCACCAGAGCAGTATCGCCATGGCCCAGCCCGTGCGCTGCCAGCCGCGCCGCCAGCGCATCGACCTCACGCTTTAACTGGCCATAACTGAGGGTGCGCTCGCCGCAGATCAGGGCCGTGCGCTCGGGATAACGTTCGGCGGAGTCATCGAGCAGGGCGGTGAGCGGTTGCCCGCGCCACCACCCTTGCGCCCGGTAGTGGGCTGCCAGCTCTACAGGCCAGGGGGTAAAGGGCACCAGCGGCTTCATGCAGTTACCTCCGGCTCCCGGCTCTCGAGGCCAAACGCCCGCAGCATGGTGCCGAGCTTGGCGGCGGTCTCCTGCCACTCTGCTTCCGGCGAGGAGCCCACCACCACCCCGGCACCGGCATAGAGCCGCAGCTGCTTGCCGGCCAGCACGCCACAGCGGATGGTGACTACCCACTCGCCATTGCCATCGGCATCCATCCAGCCGACAGCACCACAGTAGAAACGGCGATCGTACCCCTCAAGCCGGGCGATGGCCTGACGCGCAGCCGAAAGCGGCGTGCCGCACACCGCCGGTGTCGGGTGCAGCGCCAGCGCCAGTGCCAGCACGGGAGAGGGCTCATGGAGCCGTCCGGCGATGCGGGTCGAGAGGTGCCACATGGTAGGAGTGGCGATCACCTGCGGCTCCAGGGGGACGTCCAGCTCGCGACAGAAGGGAGCGAGGGCGGCGGCGACTGCATCGGCCACCAGCGCATGTTCATAGCGATCCTTCTGCGCCCCCAGCAGTTCGGCACTGGCCGCCTGTTGATCAGGAAAAGCGTGGCGCGGACGGGAGCCCGCCAGCGGATTGCTCACCACCGCCATCTCGCTGCGCGATACCAGCAGCTCGGGGCTAGCGCCAAGCAGGGTCTCCCCATCCGGCAGCGGGATCTGGAACACATTGGCCCCCGGATTCTGGGCCAACAGAGAGCCATAGGCGTGTGCGGGGGAGGTCTGCTCTGCGCTCTGCACATCGATGGCGCGCGACAGCACCACCTTCTCGAGCTGCCCCTCGCTGAACTGCTGCAACGCTGCCCGCACCGCCCCCTGATAGTGGGCAGAGCCGGTCACTTCGCTCACCTCGCCATGGAGCTGGCAACAGCGGGCGGGTAACAACGCATCTCGTTTGACCCACTGCGATTGCGCCGGGATCACCAGATGCCAAGGGGATTGGGTATCAAACGGAATGGCGCCGATGGCGATGGGATTGGCCATCCCCTGCTGGCGCAACTGACGTAGATGGGCGAGCAGCTTCTCCGGTGGGATGCCGGTAAAACTGTCGTGGATACCGGAAGCGACCAATACCCTGTCACCGCTTGCAAAACAGCACACTTTATCCAACCCGACCGCTGTGGCGGGCCACTCTCCTTCCAGTGCATGGTCACACATGACGGTGCTACTCCTTGGAATGAATCACTGCCTGATACGACTTAAGGTGAGTCATTTGACTCACCAGATATCAGGGTGAACGGCATCCTAACAAGGAGCGAAAAAGCGATCAACACAAATGAGAATCAATTTCATTAACTTCTTTTTAGTCAAAAGAGAGTGACGAACGAAACTGAACTTCGCCGATAAAAAAGAGTTGCGATCGGAGCAAATTCAATTTGATAATGATAACGCTTATCATTTGTATATTATGGAAGATGTAAATAATGAAATCCTCAACCTCCAGTTTTATTGCTCCCAGCCTGCTGGCCACCACCATCGTCACTCTGCTGACCCAGCAAGCGATCGCCGCCAGCAACGCCCCTCAAGCCGATGAGGTGATCACCGTCACCACCACGGCGCACAATACCCGCTCGGCACCGGCCTCTATCTCTGTCATCACGGCCGAACAGATCGCCGCCGCGCCGGTCAATGACCTTGCCGACCTGCTGCGCCACGAAGTGGGCATTCAGGCTGAAGCTGACACCAATGGCCGTAGCGATATCGGCATTCGCGGTATGTCCGGCAAGTACACGCTAGTGCTGGTGGATGGCAAACGCCTCTCCTCCTCCAATGCCCTGTGGCGCGGCGGCAACTTCGACAACACTCCCGTGCCCCTTGGCATGATCCAGCGGGTCGAGGTGATCCGTGGCCCCATGTCGGCACTTTACGGCTCCGATGCCATCGGGGGTGTCATCAACATCATCACCAAGCAGCCGGGCAAAACCTGGCAAGGGGCGGCCGATGCCGACTTCAAAGCCATCGAGGGCAAGGATGGCGGCGATCAGCACAGAACCAACCTGGGCTTTACCGGCCCGCTGACCGACAACCTGCTGATCCGGATGAACGGCGAGGTGTATGATCGTCAAGCCTGGACCCCCACCGAAGCTGCTGACGGCATCCCCCTTATCGAAGCCAAACAGACCCGCAACTTCGCCTCTACCCTCAGCTGGCTGGTGGATGAGCAGCAGCGCTTCGAGCTGGATTACCTCTACAACCAGGATGAGCGGCCTCTCGATATCTTCCGCAAAACCGGCAACAAGGTGCACAGCCGCCAGCAACAGAACGATCGCAACCTGTTTGGCCTGACCCACAAGGGGAACTGGAGTTGGGGTGACACCACCGTCATGGCCAACTATGAAAGCTCCCAGATCGATGATTTCAATACCAGCTACTCGGCCCCGCAGCAGCGGGAGCTGGAAGAGAACACCTTGACCCTCAAGGGCTATACCAACCTGGCGCTGGCCAACCACTACCTGACCCTGGGTGGTGAATATCTGGATCGGGAGCTGGTGGATGCGGTGAGCTACAAGGATATCGGCGGCAAAGAGAGTCACTCTCAGGAGGCGCTGTTCGCTCAGGACGAGATCGGCCTGACCGACAGCCTGACCTTCACGCTGGGCGGCCGTTACGATCACCACGAGATCTACGGCAGCCACTTCACCCCGCGCGGCTATCTGGTCTATGAGATGAACGATGTGGTGACAGTGAAAGGCGGTGTCAGCCAGGCCTTCAAGGCACCGGCGCCGCACCAGTACTCCAACGGCTACAGCATCGAGAGCTGCGGCGGCAGCTGCCGCATCTATGGCAGCGACAAGGTCAAGCCGGAAACCAGCACCAACTACGAGCTGGGTGTCATCGCAGGAGAAGGGATCTGGGAAACCAGCGCTACCCTCTTCTACTCCGACATCGACGACATGCTCACCTTCAAGCAGTTGCCGAACTCCACTGACCGCACCTGGTACAACCTGGAGAAAGCCACCACCAAGGGGCTGGAGCTGACCGGCAAGCTCGATCTGACCGACAATATCAACCTCGGCGCCAACTACACCTACCTCAAGGCGGAAGGCGATCAGGGTCAGGCTCTGCCCGAGCGCCCGGAGCACAAGGCCAACGCCAAGATCACCTGGCAGGCCACCGAGCGGGTCAATGCCTTTGTCGGCACCACCTACACCGGCACCCAGTTTGCCGAGCAGACCGTCAACAAGGTTGTCGTACTGCACAAGCTGCCCAGCTATCAGACCTTCGATCTCGGCACCGGCTTCAAGGTCACCGAGAACTTTGACCTGCGACTGGGGATCAACAACCTGACCGATGTGCGCCTGCAAGAGAAAGACACCGTCTTCCAGAACGTCGAACCGGGTCGCAGCTACTACGTCAGCGGCTCAGCCCGCTTCTAAGGTAGCCAAGGCCGATATAACAGAGCGCGGGCCCATGCCCGCGCTCTGTTAACCAAGAAAATAAGGGGAAGATCCCCACTGGACAGCAAAGAGCATGCAGATTTCCATTTTCATCAGGATCGCTCATGTTCACCTCACTTCTGAATGCTTCACCCCTTGCCACCTTGCCCACCCCTGACGAGATGTTAAAGGCCAGACCCTGTCCGGCACGGCTCGCTCGCCAGATCGCTCGCAGCCGCCAGCAAGCCCGCCATATTCTGCAGGGAGAGGATGATCGCCTGCTGCTGGTGATCGGCCCCTGCTCCATTCACGATCCGGCAGCCGCCCGCGACTATGGTGGCCGGCTGGCTGAACTGCAGGGCCAATACGGGGAGCAGCTGCAACTGGTGATGCGCACCTATTTCGAAAAGCCGCGCACGACGCTCGGCTGGAAAGGATTTATCTTCGATCCCGACCTCGATGGCAGCGATCGGCTGGAAAAGGGCCTATCCCAGGCCCGGGAGTTACTTCTGGCCCTTGGACAGGAAGGGCTCGCCTGTGCCACCGAATTTCTCGATCTCACCAGCATGCTCTATCTGGGGGATCTCATCAGCTGGGGTGCCATCGGCGCCCGCACCACCGAATCCCAGCTCCACCGCCAGCTAGCCTCGGCCCTTCCCTGCCCCATCGGTTTTAAAAACGGCACCGACGGCAATATCCGGATCGCGGTCGAGGCGATCCTCGCCAGCCGGGCAGCCCACCTCTATACCCAGCCTTCCGGTGATGGCCAGCTGGCACTGGTGCGCAGCCATGGCAACCCCGACTGCCACCTGATCCTGCGCGGTGGCCGCCAGCCAAACTATCAGAGCAGTCATGTGGCAGAGGCTGGCGAGCTGCTGCGCCAGCATCATCTCTCCCCTCGTCTGATGATCGATTGCAGCCACGGCAACAGCCAGAAGCAGCATGCCCGCCAGCTGCTGGTTGCCCGTGACATTGCCGACCAACTGGGGGCTGGTAGCCATGCCATCGCCGCCATCATGGTGGAAAGTTTTATCTGCGAAGGGCATCAGGATATCGGCAGCAAACCGCTGCGCTACGGCCAGTCGATCACCGATAGTTGCATCGGCTGGGAACAGACAAGGCAGCTGCTCGATATGGTGGCAGAAGGGGTGGAAGCGCGCCGTCAGCAGCGGATCGCCCTCGCGGGGTAAATGGCGGATTAGAGAGATAAGAGTGTGGCCCCAATGGGGCCACCTTGTTGTTCACTGTCTGACGCACGTCAGGCGACTGACTCACGCTCCACCAGCTGGGCTTCAAACTTGAGCGCCAAGCCGTCCACCGGCTTGTGATCAAGCAGACGCAGCGCCAGCTCGGCTGCGCGGCTGCCCATCTCCTCGATGGGGTAGCGCACAGTGGTGAGCTTGGGATAGATGTAGCGGGCGTAGGGGATATCGTCGAACCCCACCACCGACACCTGCTGCGGGATCTTGTAACCACGCTCCAGCAGGCAGGAGATCGCCCCCGCCACCATGCCATCGTTGAAACCGAGCACGGCAGTGAACTCGACGCCACGGGCCAGCAGTTCACTCATCGCCACATAGCCGCCATTTTCGTCGGCAAAGGCGCGGCTGACGAGAGCAGGATCAAAGGCGATCCCGGCTCTCGCCAGGGTCTGGGTGTAACCGGCCATCCGCTGCTGACCATCGACAAACTCTTCATCATCGGAGGTGATAAAGGCGATCTTGCGATGACCGGCATCCAGCAAGTGCTGGCACGCGGTAGTGATCCCCGCCTGGTTATCGAGCCAGACGCAGCGATCCTCAAAGCCCGGCACCTGACGGTTGATAAACACGATGGGGGTAGAGCCTGCCGCCAGCTCGCTCAGCTCCTCGTCCGGGAGCGCCTTGCTGTGGAGGATCAGCGCATCGCACTGGCGCTGCAGCAGCGCCTGAATGGCGTGACGCTCGCGCGCGATATCGTGGTTGCCAGACATGACGATGGTGAACTTGTTGGCCTGATCGACCATGGTTTCGATGCCACGCATCATCTGGGCAAAGAAGGGGCCGCCGCAGAGGTCGCCAACCAGCACGCCAATGCAGTTGGAACGCTTGCTGACCAGTGCCTGGGCAAAACTGTTGGGTCGAAAATTCAGTTCCTTCATGGCCGCCAGTACGGCCTCACGCTTTTCCGGTGCTACCTGTGCCGTGTTGTTGATAACCCGCGACACGGTGGAGATAGACACATTTGCCAGCTGAGAAACGTCTTTAATCGTTGCCACTATCCATTCCTTTATTGTGGGGGAACCTGTCGATGCCGACGCCCGAGTATACCCTGCGGCCTGATGCAATTCCCGGAGCCAAGTCACCAGTCACGTTTCCTTTGGTAACAAAACCTTACCCGATGATACCCGGCAGCAGGGAAATTTGAAAACAGGGGCCGGCTGGCGGCCCCCGACTCAATAGGCGTGATTGAGCTCCCGCTCTGACATGAAGCGCAGCGGCTGCTGCAGCTTGTGCTGATAGATGAGATCGAACGACAACACGTTTTGTACGTAGTTGCGGGTCTCCTTGTAGGGAATGCTCTCGACCCACACGTCCATCGGCTTGTTGTCACTCTGCTCTCGCCAGCGTTTTACCCGTCCCGGCCCGGCGTTGTAGGCGGCCGCCGCCAGGATCCTGTTGCCGTCATAGACATCCAGCAAGCGCTTGAGATAGGCGCTCCCCAGACGAATATTCATCGCCGGATCAAACAGTTGCTGCTCGTTGCGATAGGGCACCCCCAGCTTGCCGGCAGTCTCTTTGGCAGTAGCAGGCATCAGTTGCATCAGACCGCGCGCCCCCACCGGCGACTGGGCCAGCGGATAGAGAGCACTCTCCTGACGGGATATGGCATAGAGCAAACTGGTGTTCATGGTGCGCTCTTGCGCCATCTGGGAGAAGGTGCGCTTGAGCGGCAGCGGGAAGCGCAGGTCGAGGGCATCCCACGCCTCGGCGCGAATACTGGCGAGAATGGCCAGCTCGTGCCAGCCCTGATTGAGGGCGATATGACCAAACTCGATGCGCTGGGCAACCGGATTGCGATCCATGTTGTGGATCCACTCCGAGCGGGCCGCCGCAATCTCGTTCATCGACAGCAGCTCGCGCACCCGCAACAGGAAGGGCCAGCGCTGACTGGCCGTGCGCCAGTCCGGTACATGCTTGACGCTCTGGTTCTTGATGCGATAAGGCACCCCGGTGCGCTGGGCGGCCATAAAGCCGTAGAAACCGCGCAGGTTGGCGGTCTCCAGATAGAGATCCCGCGCCGGTTTTTGCTGCCCCTGCACTTCAAGGGAGCGCGCCATCCAGTAGCGCCAGCGATCCTCTTTCTGACGGGCCATCGGCATCATCTTCACCCAGCCGGAGAGGCCACGCCAATCCTGCTCCCAGATGGCCAGTCGCGCCCGCAGCTCGGTGATATCGGGATCCGCCAGCTTTTTCACCGTGCTGTCGACCCAGCTGCGCTGGGCAATGGAGCGATCCAGCAGCAGGCGGCGGGCAATGGCACGCTCTACCGGTTTCACCTCGGCCTGGGTCAGGCCGAAACGGCTGCGAAACAGCGCAAGCTGGCGCAGCACCGACTCCGGCTCCTGATTGGCATAGCGGGTCAAACCGAGGGAGAGCAGCTTGTGGGAATAGGGATTGCTGCTGAAATAGGCCGGGTTCATCGCCTTGGCAGGCTGCTCGAACAGGGTCACCATCTGATCGCCATAGCTCTGCAAGCCGCTACCCAGGGTCGCGCCAAGGTGGCGGATCAGGTTGGGGTTTTCCGCCTCGAACGCCAGCGTCATCCGCTGCCAGATCTTCTCCTGGGTTCGCTGACCGGATGCTTGCCACAGCTGGAACAGCGGGGAACAGGCATCGGGACGGGATTGGCCGCTCATCCAGATCTTGCCCGCCCCCTGCAACGCCTCTTTCGGCTTGCCGGTGTAATAGAGCGCCTGATAGTGCATGCAGAGCAGGTCGGTGGAGCTCGGCTTGGCCGGATAGAAGCGCAGGAACTGCGACCACTGCTGGCTCTGGGCCAGATAGGTCAGATAGCTGCGCTCCAGCCGGTTGGACTGGGGGGTATCTCCATGCTGGCGGATAAAGCGGGTCACATCGTTGTAATCCGCCGCCCCCGGACGAAAGGCGAGCTGATAGTAGTCGAGATAGGGCAACAGGGGATAATGGGTCAAACGGGCACGAATTTGCTGGAAACGGGCCTGATCATTGGCCCGTACGGCGTCATACGCCTGACGGTAGAGCGTCTGGTCGGCAGTCTGCGCCATCAGGGTCGGCACAAACAGCGCCGACAAAACAATTCCCCATACAGCTTTCACTGAACATCTCCATTGAGGGCAATACACCGCCCGGTGGCGGTGGGTCTACTGCCTCTCATTCTACCCGTTGCCGGGCAGCGCTACAGCGGGGAGCAGGGACTATTTTTCTGCCTCGCTCAGCTGCACTTCGCGCAGTTGCTCCGGTCTGGTCAGCCGCTGTACATATTTCTCCAGATAGGGCACCGGCAGCGGCTTGGAGGCGAGATAGCCCTGATAGAAACTGCACCCCTGCGCCTTGAGAAACTCCAGTTGCTGACGGGACTCCACCCCTTCCGCCGTGACGTTGAACCCCATATGTCGCGCCATGGCGATCACCGCCTCGACGATGGCCATGTTGTCGCCATCTTTCGGGATGTCCTGAATGAAGGAGCGGTCGATCTTGAGCTCATCGGCAGGCAGCCGCTTGAGGTAGCTCAGGGAGGAGTAACCGGCGCCAAAATCGTCGATGGCAAAACTGATGCCGAGCTCCTTGAGCTCGGTCATCTTGCTGATGGTGTCCTCGGCATGACCCAGCACCACGGACTCGGTGATCTCCAGATTGAGGCAGGCCGGATCCATACCGGTTTGCGCCAGCACATCGTGGATCCGCTCGACAAAGTCGGTGGCATGGAACTGCTTGGCACTGACGTTGACCGAGATCTGCGGAATGTGGATGCCGTTCTCCTCCCACAGCACATACTGGGCGCACGCCTCGTGCAGCACCCAGTTGCCGATATCGACAATCAGGTCCGTCTCCTCGGCGATGGGAATAAACTCGGCCGGTGAGACCAGCGAGCGACCGGCCGGCTGCCAGCGAATGAGCGCCTCGACACCAATGATATCGCCGCCATCGACCATATGCTGGGGCTGATAGTAGAGGGTCAGCTCTTGCTGGCTGAGGGCATTGCGCAATTCGTTGTGAATGAGCAGACGGCGATCCGCCTGCTGCTGCATCGAGGCATCGAAGAAGCGACGGGTCTTGCGGCCAGCGGACTTGGCCTGATACATAGCGGTATCTGCCTGCTTGAGCAGATCATCGACCCCCTGCTCCCGATCCGGAAACAGGGTAATGCCGACACTGGCGCCGATGTGCAGCACTTGCCCCACATAGGTATAAGGAGCTGCAATCTCGGTGATAAGCCGTTCGGCAATGATATCGGCCTGCATCTCCGCCTGGGGTGGGCTGGCCGAGAGCGATGGCAGCAGCAGTACAAACTCGTCACCGCCGAGGCGGGCCAGGCAATCCCCCTGTCGCACCAGCCGTTTGAGACGGGCGGCGACCTCCTTGAGCAGCCAGTCACCGGTGGCGTGGCCGAGGGAGTCGTTGATGGTCTTGAAGTGATCGAGATCGATAAAGAGCAGCGCGCCAATCAAGCCATCGCGGGTCGCCTCGTTGAAGGTCTGCACCAGAGTCTCGTGGAGCTGACGGCGATTGGGCAATCCGGTCAGCTCGTCGTAATAGGCGAGATCCTGAATGCGTCGCTCGGCCGCCTTGCGCTCGGAGATATCCTCGAAGCAGATGACAAAGTGGCTGATCACCCCTTTTTCATCCTGCACCGGCGTCACTATCTCCCACTGGGGATAGGTGTGACCATCGACATGGCGACGCTGGGTCTCCCCCTGCCAGCGGCTGAGGGTATTGAGCTCGTAACCGAGCCCACCCAGATTGGGCCAGAGATCCTCTTCCAGATGCAGGCCCAGCACCGACTGGCTGTCAAAGCCGGTGATCTGGCTGAAGGCGTTGTTGACCCGCAGGATCTTGAACCCCGGATCCGTAATGATGATCCCTTCGTGGGTCTCGAATGCAACGGCAGAGAGGCGCATCTGGGCATCGGATTGCAGCCGCTCCAGCTCGGCCACCATCCGCACCGAGAAGGTATTGAGCACCGAGGTGAGATTGCTGGTATCTGCCGGGGCCGAATAGAGCAGCGCCAGATGGCCCAGAAGTTGGCCTCTGGCATCAAACAGCGGCTGACCATAATAAGTCTGCCCGGCCGCCAGCCAGGGTTGATACTCCTGTGACTCGTCGATCACCTCGAAACAGATGGCACCTTGCTTGTAGAGCTCCTGACAGGGGGAGCCCGCCAGCGGATAGTCCTTCTGCGCCAGCCCGTCGGCGGCCAGCACTTTGACCCGGTCGGCACCGCACAACTCCCCCACCCAGACCGCATCCACCTTGAGGATATGGGCCAGCTGGCTGACCAGGGTATTGAAGAAATCGAGTCCGGTGCGGGCAGAGAGCGCCTGCGCCAACTGGGTGAGCAGGGTGGTTTGCAGCAACGGCAAAGAGAGGTTGAGGGAGGAGACAGCACTGTTGGCGGTATCAAGAGGGGCCAGCCAGCCACAGCAGATCTGCTGGGTGGGCACAAACTGGCCGCTCCAGAGCACATGGTTGAGCTGCCCCTGATCATCTTTCAGATGACCGATGAACTGTTCAGGCAGATGTGATTCATGAAGCCGGACAAGAAAGTCGGCAAAGCCTGCCTCATCTTCCGGTAACAGGCGAGCGGCCCAGGGATGATTGCCCTCCCCTTGCCACTGCTGGTAGGCCCCCTGATCAGAGAGACTCCACTGATCATGTTGCCGATCGAAAAACCACATGACTTGCGTGGCCTGCTGCTTCATTTACCACTCCAACACAACAACCAACCACGTTTGATGTCCAATCAGGCATAGCAACGCCCCCTGCATCCGCTCATGAGATCAGAGGTTGCGAGGGAAGAGTACAAACATGCGATATCAAGCAGTGGAAACCGGACATGAGGTCGACACGAAGTGCTGCCAAGAAGGGACAGAAACGATCCTATTCCCGTCATACTGCCTGCCAGTTTCATGGAGCTCAAGCTGTTTTTGGCCCGAAACCGGAAAAGATCACAATTTATAAGTTGCTGAATAACCAAGGGAAGGTTATGTGACATGGATCACATTTCAATCTTTACCAATGAGTAATCTGAAGGTGAAGACACAAGCAAGACGACCCGAAGGGGGCCAATATGAAAATCGAAATTACCAGCAAAATCATCGACATCACCCCGGCTATCCGCGAGCGCATCGAATCCCGTTTTGAAAAGCTCGAACGTCTTCAGGTGCCTCTCATCACACCCCATGTGATTGTTTCCAAAGAGCGTCTGATGTTCACTGTCGAAGCCAGTGCTGGCATCCCCAACGGCAAACTGTTTGCCCAGGCAGAGCATGAGGATCTCTACGCCGCCATCAACGAACTGGGGCAAAAACTGGAGCGCCAACTCAACCGTCACACCGAAAAGCCGATTGCCCGTCGTGCCAATGCCGCACTCAAAGAGCAGCCGCAACCGGATGAAGCTGACGCTTGATAGCATGCCGCAAGGCTAAAAATTCCAAAGAGCATAAAGGCGGGGTTACCCGCCTTTTTGTTGTCTGTGATTTCCCGACAAGCATCGCGTTACACCAGTGAACAGGCACCATCAACTGAGCCAGTGCAACCGGGTATCCACCCCTTCTTGCAAACGGTCGAGGATCGGCAGCAATACCAGCGGATCTTCCTGCCTCGGCACATCGGCCAGCTTTCCTTGCAACCGCTCCCGCGCCAGCGGTGACAGGTTGTCGTAGACAGCCTCATCCAGCAGCGGCTGTTTGACCGCCAGCGGCGGTGTTTGCAGCGCCAGCCAGAGCCGCACATCCACCATGCTTCCCCCCTGTTGCAACCGCTCATTGATGGCACTGCAGTCACTCCCCGCCCCTTCAGCCACCAGCACCTCTGCCGGTCTCAGCTCAAAGTGCAGACGCCAATCACGGCTCTGGGGTGTGGCCGCCGGTTTGGCATCAAACCAGGGCTGCTCCTCCACCGCGTCGGTCAGCAGGGCCAGATGCAACCGGAAATCCGCCCGATCCCCATGCTGCAGGTCACGGTTGAGGCGCTGCCCCAACTGGCCCTCATCAACGAGCAGGTGATTACGGATTGAACTGGGCAGCATGAGATAACTCTCGAAAATGGCGATTTCACTGGTTATCGGCCACAAATCCAATTCTTTTAATGGAAAAATCCTGCTTGGGGGTTCACAAAACCGGAAGATCTGTTAGTATGCGCCTCGCACTTGTGGAGGGGTTCCCGAGCGGCCAAAGGGATCAGACTGTAAATCTGACGGCTCTGCCTTCGAAGGTTCGAATCCTTCT
>NZ_JANFNV010000043.1:0-25604 GCF_024436075.1 Aeromonas sp. JL9
ATTCAAATTGTTAAAGAGCGTCACGCTTGTCGCGTTGAGGAGGCGCATATTACGCTTCTCACTTCGAAAGTCAAGCGGTTGTTTTCGCTTTTCTTTCGGCGCCGGCTTCACAAGAAAGCTGGCTCATCAGTTCGGCGTGTTCCGCCGTGCTGGTAGGGGCGCATTATAGGGAGCCGAGCCGCGATGACAAGGGCTTTTTCAGCAAAAAAGTTCGTTCGCTCAGATATCAAGCAATCACCTCTTTTTTTGTTCGAAATGGCATCAATCCAGACTATTGCCGGATTTAAATTGAACATTTGAAAAGCCAATTTATAATTGCCATCTCAAATGTTTAATTGGAATGTCCTCATGCATCAAATCCTCGATAGCCATAAGGAAGAGCAAATCGTCCCGCTGTTCCGCCTGGGGTTCCGACCCTTCTTCTTGTTCGGGGCTCTGTTTGCTGCCGTCGCCATGCTGCTCTGGCTGGGGCAGCTCAACAGTTGGCTTACCTTGCCCGGGATTGCCAACCCGATCTGGTGGCATGGTCATGAGATGCTGTTTGGTTTCGGGGCTGCCATCGTCGCGGGTTTCTTGCTCACCGCGGTGCAGAACTGGACGGCCCATCCCGGTGTTCGGAGCTGGCCATTGGCGCTGGTGGTGGGGTTGTGGATGTTGCCAAGGACATTGTTACCCTGGCTGGGTGAGGAGAATAAGCTCCTGATGGTGGCAGACCTGCTCTGGTTGCCACTTTGCGCCTGGTTCCTTGCCAAGCCGATCTTGATAACCCGGCAATGGCGCAACCTCTTCTTCGTGCCCCTGTTGCTGATACTGACCCTGCTCAATGGCGCCAGCTGGTTATGGCATAAAGAGTGGACCATCGTTGAGCATCTGCTGATCACGACTGTGCTGTTGTTTACCACCCTGATCGCCGTGATGGGTGGAAGGGTGATTCCGTTCTTCACAGCCCGAGCAACCGGTCAGGAGAAAGCTGCACCTCTGCTCTGGCTGAAACGGACTGCGCTCGCGACACTGTGGCTTATCTTGCTCTGCTGGCTGCTGCTCCCCACCCAATGGGTCACCAGCATATATATAGTGCCTCTCTATATAGTGGCGGCGAGTTTGCATCTGTGGCGACAACTGCGTTGGCATCTGCCATCGACCCTTGCGCATCCCCTGCTGTGGTCACTCCATCTCGCTTATCTGTTTATCCCTCTTGGCCTACTCGCTCTTGCGGCACATAGCGCTGGCCTGCCCATCACGCTGTCGATGGCCAGCCACCTGCTCAGCGCAGGCTGCATGGGCATCATGATCCTGGGCATGATTGCGCGAGTCTCCCTCGGCCATAGCGGTCGAGCCTTGCAGGTAGGACGCAGGGTCACTGGCGCATTCGCCCTGGTTATCGCTGCCGCTACAATGCGGGTGGCGATTCCGCTGTTCTGGCCTGCTTATACCCTGCATGGCTGGAACCTCAGCGCGCTTGCCTGGATCGCAGCCTATGGTCTGTTTGTCTGGGTCTATACCCCGATACTGATCCGCCCCAGAGCAGATGGTCGTCCGGGTTGATGACTGCGGAACCTGTTCAGGGTGTTGCCATCGGATAGTGGATCAGGTTGTGGAAGATCGCAGGGGCTATGCCCAGATTGCGATAACCGTGGGGACGGTCAGCAGCAAAACGCACCGCCTCCCCTTGCTCAAATGAGCGCCACTCCCCTTCCACCTGCACCTCCATCATGCCGCTGATGACGATGACATGCTCGGTCACTCCCGGCTCATGGGGCTCGGATTCACGCTGGTAACCCGGCAGCAGGGTTAGCTCAAGCAACTCGAAACCAAACCGGTTTTCATAAGGGAAGAGCGGCGCCACTTGCATGCCCTCTCCCGCAGGCTGCTGGCGAATAGCATCGGCGGTGCGATAGAGCACCTCTGCCTGCGTGGCGGGTGTGGGCTCGATGAAACTGGAAAATGAGAGTCGAAACCCGGTGGCTATCTTCCACAGCGTCGCCACTGTCGGGCTGGACTCTCCCCGCTCAATCTGCCCCAGCATCGCCTTGCTGACGCCCGTTTCGCGCGCGGCGGCATCCAGGCTCCAGCCGCGCTCGCTGCGCAGCCCCTTCAGTCGAGCAGCCAGATGCTGACTCATCTCTTGCATAACTGCCTCTTTGTTACTCTTGCACGATGCGCCTTGTGCGCTATAGCGCACAGCGATATAGTCAAAGCTGTATTGTACGTAATAACGCACAGCGCGTCACAACGCCAAGAGGAAGAGTCATGCCCTTCGCCATCCCCCATCTGGTCGCAGGCTTTATCGCCGTGATGGTCGGCTACACCAGCTCCGTCATCCTGATCATCCAGGCCGCCACGGCAGCAGGTGCAGATACAGCTCAAGTCGCCTCTTGGCTCTGGACGCTGGGGATCGGCATGGGGGTGAGCTGCATCGGCCTATCTCTCTATTACCGCATACCCATACTAACCGCCTGGTCCACCCCGGGCGCGGCACTGCTGATCACCACGCTGGGCAACTTCACTCTGGCGGAAGCCATCGGCGCCTTTGTGATCTCCTCCCTGCTGATCACGCTGTGTGGCATCAGCGGCTGGTTCGACCGTTTGATGAAACATATCCCGGCTCCGCTGGCCGCCGCCATGCTGGCTGGCGTACTGCTCAGATTCGGGCTGGATCTGTTCAAGGTCGCCCCGCAAGATCCCTTGCTGCTTGGTACCTTGCTGCTGACTTTCCTGTTGGGGCGTCATCTCTGGCCCCGCTATACCATGGTATTGGTACTGGGAGTGGGGATGCTGACCTGCAGCGTGCGGGGGGATTTGCAACTGGGCACCCTTCACTGGCAACTCGCCAGCCCGGTCTGGACATGGCCAGTCTTCTCCCTTGATGCCCTGTTTGGCATCGCGCTGCCGCTGTTCATTGTCACCATGACATCGCAAAACATGGCGGGAATTGCCATCTTGCGGGCCCACGGCTATCAGCCTTCCACCTCCTCGCTGATCAGCTGGACTGGCCTGACTGGCCTGCTGCTCGCTCCTTTTGGCGGCTATGCCTTCAATCTGGCCGCCATCACTGCCGCCATCTGCATGGGCAAAGAGGTCGACCCGGATACCAAGCGCCGCTGGCCAGCTGCGGTATGGGCGGGTTGCTTTTATCTTGTGACCGGCTGCTTCGGTGCGACCGTCGCGGCCCTGTTTAGCGCCTTTCCGGCAGCCCTTGTCACCTGCGTCGCTGGTTTGGCCCTGTTAGGCACCATCGGCAGCAGCCTGCACTCGGCCTTGCAAGAGGATGAAGCGCGAGAAGCTGCGCTGCTCACCTTTATCATTACCGCGTCCGGGATCAGCCTGCTCGGCATCGCGGCAGCCTGCTGGGGTCTGCTGATTGGTCTGGCTATCTATCAGTTCCAATTATATCGACAAAGGAATCAATTGAACCTCAAACCGTGAACCTCTGCACACTATCCAGATAAAATGATTCACAAGTGAAACTAATTTCCTTCTAGTGGCGTCAGGGCACCAATCTTCCCGGACATGGTGCCCTGTCAGGTTCCATGCAACGGAGAATAAAAATGAAAAATCAGGCTGTCTTGTTACTACTGGCCATACTGGGTGCTACAAGCGTCCAGGCTGCCGATACGGATCGAGAGCTGGCTCGCCAGCTCGCACTTCAGCAGAAAAACCTGCTGCCCCTGCTGAGCAATCATCAATACCAGAGCCCGCTTCCCAACCTGCTGCAGAAGGCCAGCCCGCGCCTTAAACGGCAGGCGAGCGATGCCAACCAGGCAGCCATCAGCCGGCAAGGACTGGATGGCGAGGTCAAGCAACTGATGCAGTTGCGGCTGGCTAACACCGATCAGGCCGCCGCACTGCAACAGGGGGTCGAACCGCTGGTCGCCTATGTTCCAAGTGGAGATGAGAAGAGCTGGAGCGCCATTGAAGCGTTCGACAGCGCTGGCAATCCCGTCTATCTGGATGTGGACAAGGCACCGGCCCGGCCGGTTCTGGTAGTCGAAGCCGATCCCGTCAAAGCCAAAAACGCAGGCTTGAAGGTGATGCGCAAGGCGCTGGCCGATGCGGACCTGCAAAGCGCCCCGCGAGTAACGGCCAGCACGGCGCCACTCAAGACCAGTATCCTGAAAAAGATCAGACTGAAGGATGATCAGGAGCCCTGGCTGCTCGGCGCAGCCGAAGTGTATGCAGTGGTCGCAGGGGTTAATCCCAGCCGGGATGAACCAGTGGTCGATATTGTCGACATGCCCTACCTCGACTATGACAACACAGACTACACCCCCAACCAGATCCTGGTTTACTGGGATCGCTATCGCTGGGGTGCCGTCGATGTGGTGATGATGGAGCAGGATGACAACGTCAACTACAAGGAGCTGAGCGCTCTGCTGATTGAAGCCCTCAAACTCGGCTTTACTGCGGGTGGCGTGCCAGAAGCCCTGCCCTTCCTCGATCTCGGTGGCCGCATCGTCAAAGCGCTGCCCGACTCCTGGATGACCAATAACGACGACTATCTGGATACCTTCTACACACTGGAGCAGGATCAGGTCTATCGCCAGTATCCGGGGGCTGCCGGTAATGCGGTTATCGATCTTGAGCCAAAAGAGATCGCCCCGACCAGACCTTGATAATCGGCCATAACGAAAAAGCCAATGAGCAACTCATTGGCTTTTTGCTTTTATCGCGGTGACCACCGGTCAACCCTTGGGACGAACCCCCAGAGTATGGCAGATGGCATAAGTCAGCTCGGAGCGGTTCAGGGTATAGAAGTGGAAATCCTTCACCCCTTCCTGACTCAGCACGCGCACCTGATCGATGGCGATGCTAGCCCCCACCAGATTGCGAGTCATCTGATCGTTATCCAACCCCTCGAAACGCTGATGCATCCAGCGCGGGATCTTCACGTTGGTAAAACCGGCAAACTTGGCTAGGGTCTGGTAGTTGGAGACCGGCAGGATCCCCGGCACGATTTCAGCATCAATACCGATGGCGGCGCAGCGATCCCGAAAGCGCAAATACGTTTCCACATCGAAGAAGAACTGGGTGATAGCACGGTTGGCACCGGCATCGATCTTGCGCTTGAGGTTGAGCAGGTCGGATTGCGCACTCTTGGCCTCCGGGTGCCCTTCCGGATAGGCAGCAACCGAGATATCGAAGTCAGCCTCCGACTTGAGCAGGGCAACCAGGTCGGTGGCATACATATCCGGCTTCTCCAACCCCTGCGGCAAATCACCGCGCAGAGCCACGATATGGCGAATGCCGCTGTTCCAGTAGTCGCGGGCGATGGTGCGCAGCTCGTCGCGACTGGCATCGATACAGGTCAGGTGCGGCGCCGCAATCAGGCCTGTCCGTTCCTTGATGTCCTTGATCACCTTGTGGGTGCGATCACGGGTGCCAGAGTTGGCGCCATAGGTGACGGAGACGAACTTGGGTTCCAGCACTTTCAGCCGTTCGATGGACTGCCAGAGGGTATTCTCCATCCCTTCACTGTTGGGTGGAAAAAACTCGAAACTGACCGATATATCGCCATTCAAATCTGCCAAGCTCTGGTTGAGCGCCTCAACCTGACGTGCACTGTGAAATCCCATCTGCTCTTCTCCCTGTCCTGCAATCCATCTGCCTACGTCAAAACGGATGTTTGGACGTCTAAACGTCTTTATATTTATGAGCAAAACGACACAAAGTCAACAGGGATTTACCTCACATCCGATCTGACGAACTTCATATTTACAAAATTAACGGTACGTAACCGAAAAGTGCCCATCCCAAAATCGCCCCAGTCGAGTTATGATGGGGGCAGATCGTCCTGGACGTTCTGAATCTGCGTGTGATTGTTTGGCCGGAGGCTTCTCCGGCCCCTTTTCATCTATTTCCCACTCCTGCCGATAAGAGAATGAGTCTTTGCAGGAGCGCCATCATGGATACCCACCCCGGCTTTGCCACCGACTTGCTGTTTGATCGCTACCAAGGCGAGGTAACCCAGCATGAGCAGTTCTGGGCGGTTCGCACACCGGATGCTCCCGACTACTACTTCGGCAACTACCTGCTGCTCACCACCCCGCCCAGCGACCATGATAAAGGCTGGCTGGAAGCCGCCTTTGATCAACTGATTGGTCACGACCACAGAGTCCGCCATCGCACCTTCCAGTGGCCACTGGCAGCAGGGCAAAACAGCCGGATCGCCGGTTTTGTCGCAACTGGATACCATTATATGGAGTGCGTGGTGCTGGCGCTGGATAAGCAGAGCTGCCCACCTCCTCACGGTGACATGGACAAGGTTGAGGCACGCACCTTCACAAATGCTGATTGGCCTGAGTGGCTCGACTTCGAACTCAATGAGCGGGATGAGGGGCACTCGGAACAGAGCTATCTCCCCTATCTTCGATCCCGTCAGGCGCTCTATCAGGCCATGATTGCCGATGGTCTCGGGAACTGGTGGGGGATCTGGCAAGAGGGGCAACTGGTCGCCAGCTGTGGCCTCTTCTTTTGCGGCACACTTGGGCGCTTCCAGTTGGTACGCACGCACCATGCGTGGCGCAACCAGGGGTTATGCCGTCAGCTGCTGAGTCAAGTGGCTCGCGCAGGATTGTCCCGCGCCAAACAGCTAATCATAGTGGCCGACGAGCACTACCATGCCCAGCGCATTTACCGCTCTCTGGGGTTTGCCCCGGTAGCCCGCATCGGCAGCCTCTGCCGCTGGCCCCACGAAGCACAATAAAGCGATACATGCTGGCCACGAGCCATAAAAAAAACGGGAGGCTGATGCCTCCCGCTCTTATTGATACCGATGACCTATTGCTGTGGCTGCTGTGGCGCCTCCAGCTCGTTGGAGAGCGCCTGCTCCACCTCATCCAACGGCGCCGGTAATGGGGCTGCGGCCGCTGATGCGGGTTCTGCGGGAGTCACAGCAGGTGACACCACGGCCGATGTTTCACTGGTCGCGGGAGCTGCGGACACCTCAGTCGTCGGCGCTGAAACAGGAGCAGGGGCAGGAGCAGGAGCAACCGCATCACACTGACAATCCGCGCTCTTGGACTTGTTGCCCTGATGATGGGCATACCAGCTCTTCAAGCCACTTTCCAGTCGATCCGCGGCAGCCTTGGGCTCCATCTTGCCAAGCAGCACTGCCTGACTCACCTCGGCCAGTTCATCCCCCAACTTGGGCGTACCACGGGAGAGGATCTGGGTCGCCACCCGAATGGTCGAGTCACACTGATCGCGCCACTCCATCATCTCTTTGGCCGCCGGATTGGTGACATCGAAGAAGTGGTTGGAGAGTGAGAAGAATCCCGGCAGCGAGTTGGTATAGAGCTCGGCAAATTGCGGCGTCGTCAGCCACTGCAGGAAAGCCATTGCACCCTCTTTGTTCTTGCTGGCCGGATTCATCCCCATACCGATATCGGTGTGGTCGGTAAAGAAACAGCCATCACCCTGTTTGGCCACCGGCGGACGCATGACGCCAAAATCGACCTTGCCGGTGAAGGGGGCAATCTCCCAGGAGCCCGCCACATAGAAGGCAGCCTTGCCCGAAGTGAACAACTCGTTACTGGTCGCATAATCGCGGCTCTCGCCACCTTCACCGAGGTAGGAACGCCAGCGGGCCAGCTCGTCGAACACCTTCACATATTGCGGGTTGTCCAACCGCTCCTGCCCGCCAATCAGAGCCAGACGACCGTCCTCTCCCTTCCAGTAGTTGGGGCCAATGTTCTGGAACCCCAGTTCGGAGGCAACCCAGCTCTCGGAACCACTCATGGCAAGCGGCACATAGCGACCGTCGGCCTTGATCTTGTCCAGCACGGCGAAGAACTGATCGCGGGTTTGCGGCAAGGTGAGTCCCAACTCACTGAAGATCTTCTTGTTATAGAAGAAGCCATGGATCACCGAGGCCATGGGGACGCAGAAGGTCTGGGCTCCGGAGTCAGTCTGCCACGGTGACTGGGCAAAACTCGGGAAGTTCTCCATCCCTGCCATTTCGGTCAGCTCGGCCAGATGGCCCGCCTTGAACAGGGCGAGCGAGTCATCAAACGGACGACAGGTAATAAGATCCCCCGCCTTGCCCCCTTTCAGGCTCTCCCACAGAGTGGGCATGTAGTTGACGTTCTGCACCGGATGAAAACTCACCTTGATGCCGGGATGCGCTGCTTCAAACGCCGGGATAATCTTCTGCTCCCACAGCGCCTTGTCATCGGTTCGCCAGCTTTCAATCACCAGCTCGCTGGCCATCAGCTGGCCACACAACAGGAGACTCAGGGCTCCAATCCACTTTTTAGACATAAGCCCTCCTAGACCTTAAAATGTGCGATCAATTGCTGCTGTTTGGCGACCAGGTCGGCCAGCACTTCGCTACTGCTGGCGGATTCGCGCGCCTCCCGCTCGGTCTCGTATGCCACATCGGCAATACCGGCAATATGACGAGCGATCCCCTGACTAACGGAGATCTGCTCCTGCGCGGCATGGGCCACCTGATCCGCCATCGACTTGATGGCCCCCATCCGATCGGCAATGGATTGCAACGCCACATCCATCTCGCGGGTCTGCTCGACACAGCTTTGGGTCTGCTCCTGGCTACGCCCCATCACTTCAACCACATGCTTGCTGGAGCTTTGCAGGTTCTCAATCATCCCCTGGATCTCTTCGGTCGAAGTCTGGGTGCGATTGGCCAGTGCCCGCACCTCATCGGCCACCACCGCAAAACCGCGACCGGCATCGCCAGCACGAGCAGCTTCGATGGCGGCGTTCAACGCCAGCAGGTTGGTCTGCTCGGCAATGCTGCGGATCACATCAAGAATGCTGCCGATATTGTTGCTGAACTCGCCCAGCTTGTAGGTAATGCCAACGGCCTCTTCCATGGCTCCAGCCAGCTGCTCGGTGATCCGGCGAGTGGTGGCCACTTTCTGGCGACCATTGCGCGCCTCTTCATCGGCCAGATCCACTTCCCGCTTGGTGCCATCGGTAGAGCGGGCCACCTCGGTGGCGCTCACTTCCAGCTCGGTAATAGCGGCTGCCACCTGATCGGTCTGGCTCTTCTGCTCCTGTACCCGGGACATGGCCCGTTCGCTGATCTCGGCGGCGCGGCTCGCCTCATCCACCAGATGACGGGAGCCCGCATTGATTTGAGAGAGCAGCTCGCCGGTCTTGCCCGCCAGCGTATCGATGGAGCGAGAGAGGCTGCCAAATTCGCAACTGCTGCGGTAGTTGATGCGGCGGGTCATGTCACCGGCCGCCATGTAATCGAGCTCCTTGTTGATCATCTGCAACGGGCGCTGAATGCTGCGCGCCGTGGTATAGCCGATCACCAGTGCGGCAGCGGCCGACATCGCGGCAACCACCAGGATCCAGAAGCTGGCACTGCTGACCGCCGCATCGGCATTGATCCGGCTATCACTGGCGATGGCACCGGCGGACTTGCCCATCTCATCAAGCAAATTGAGGCTGTTGACCAGACTGGCATCCAGCTGCTGATTTTGCGTGGCCAGCGACAGCTCCAGTTGCTGAGCCTGTCGCATGGTCGCCAGCAAGCCCTGAGCGCCGAGCGCCAGCTCCTGCATCCGATCCAGATTGGAGACAAAGCGCGCTTTCACATCATCGGGCACCAGCACCCGCTCCAACCGCTTGCGGGCCATCTCGATATCCTTGCTGAGTACCTTTTCCAGCTCGTTCAGGTCGGTTTTGGCATCGGCACGGCGGATATTCTTCAGATCGCGGGCGATACCCGAGGTAATGAGCTCCGCCTTGTTGCGCATGGAGCGCTTGCTGGCGGTCTGTTGCAGCAGCAGATCCGCCGCCCACTGGTAGGTATCCTCAAGCCGGATAAATTCCATCTCCAGCTTGTGGCGCTGCTCCAGCGCGCTGACCCACTGCCGATGCTGGGCCAACACCTGATCCGCCAAGCCATAAAATTGGGTGGTAGCACTCTCGACCTGTTGGAAGCGGGCACGAGCATCCGCTACGTCGGTAAATTTACCCATCTCCTGACTCAGCTGGGCGAAGCGGTTCTGCTGCTCCTTGAACTGATTGGCCAACTGCGGCAACTGAGCGGCATCTTCACTGGTGCGGTAGACCAGCACCCAGCGGTTACTATCCTGCAATGCCCCCTTGAGACCTGCGACAGCCACTACCAGCGGGGTTGCCCGGTCAGATACGGCAGAGAGGCCGTCATTTATACCCTTGATTTTAAAGGTACTGATCACACCAAGCAGGATCAGCAACAGCAACATCAACACGAATCCGGCGATGATCCGCTGCACGATAGATAAGCCCATGGAGACATCCTCACTCATTGGGGGAAGGTAAAGTGAACATAGTCACTATCGGCAGGGGTGGCGAATAACTGAAATCAAGCGGCAGGTATTTAATTGACTTGTATCGGGTTGGATCACAGTACAGACAAAAACAGCCATACGAAAAAAGCCCGGCACAAGCCGGGCTGAAAGAGACGTACTTTGCTATCTTCCGCGATCCGTTCAGAACCGCAGTCAGAATCATTAGAAGCGGTAGCCAACACCCACCATAAAGGCCATCGGGTCGACCTTGGTATTAATGGTGCCAATCGCAGTATGCACATCGGTATCGATATCCATGATCCAGGCTGAACCGTTGACAAACCAGCGATCAGTGATCGCCATATCGATACCAACTTGTCCGGCAACACCCCAAGAGTCATCGACTTTGACATCGGTTCCTGACAGTGCACCACGACCCTCTTCATCAAAGAAGGTGGTGTAGTTCACGCCAATACCGACATACGGGCGAACCTTGCTTTGAGCATCGCCAAAATAGTACTGACCCATCAGAGTCGGCGGCAAATGCTTGATCTTGGCAACTTCAGCGCCACCCAGTTTGACTGAATGAGAGAAGGGGGTTGCAGCCAGCAATTCGACACCCCAGTTATCAGTAATCATGTAAGAGAGAGTCAATCCCAATTGCATGTTGTCATTAATTTCCAGCTCTACAGGCGTGCTGCTTTCCTGCGGCGATACAAATGCCAAACCACCACGAACCAGAATATCACCAGCCTGATGGGCCATGGCGAAAGGAGAGGTCACTGCAGCGGCAATCATCAGAGGAAGTAATTTTTTCATCACGTAATCCCTTTTTTTGTTTTCATTTGATGCTGTAAGCCCGCTGACTATATGCCCTTGTAAATGCAAAGTTATTGACTTGGAGCAAAGGTTGCACAGAAATAAATCGATTGGTGTGACATCTTTGCGCACCCTCCCAATCTCGTTGAGCCCCCAGACAACAAGCCGAAATACCTGTTTCGACAGGTTGTAACTACCCGCACCCAGCGCCAAAAGGAGCAAATAAACTACACCTTATTGCGCGGCTGTGCGCCTATTAGTTGTTGTTAATATGGGCAAATCAGCGTATTTTTTGCGCCATGCAAGTTACTGGGAAGTAATGGTTTATTTATGAAAAATGAGTCGAAATGGCAAAAGGTGGGAGCCTTTCTCGCGGCCGTGTGGGGAATCGGATCCTTTCTCTTTATCCTGCTCGGTTTTATTGTCGCCCTGGCCTATCTGGTATTGGTACGACAGGGTTAATCCGGGTTGACAGAGTGCAGCAGGGTGATATTCCCCCCTTCGGCAAGCTGTTCCGGAGTCTGGCCCATTCCCTCCGCAGAGAGGGTACCAGCGTAGCCAAACCACCGATTTCGCCCGCCGACTTTGGCCTGATACAGCGCCATGTCCGCCAGTTTGAAGCTGTGACTCCAGAATGAATCCGGACACTCCGGGTGCAACGGATAGCGGCAGAACCCCAGCGACACCGTCAACCAGAGTGGCGAATTCTCTCTGCCAAAGCGGTGCTGAGCGACACGCTGGCGCAGATATTCGACCCGCAGCGCCAACTCTTGCTCGTCATCCACCTGCAACAGCAACAAGAACTCCTCCCCGCCCAACCGGATGATCGGCTCGCGCTCTCCTGTCACCACCTTGCGCAGCAGATCCGCCAACTGTTTCAGCACCAGATCCCCGATGTCATGGCCAAGGCGATCATTGATCCGCTTGAAATGATCCAGATCCAGCAGCAATAACAGACAAGGTTTGGCCCGGTTGGCCTGCAACCAGCCATCGAGATAGCGACGATTGAAACAACGGGTCAAGGGGTCGGTGAATGCAGCCATCTCCATCTGGCTGGATTTTTCCAACAAATCATCGTGTTGCTGACTAACCTTGCAAGCCATCTCCTTGAACTTGCCGCTCAAGGTCGCCATCTCGGCACTGCTGTCGATATAGGGGATCAAGGTGGCATCTGGCCGATCGCCAAAGCGTTGCAGCGCCGACACCAGCTGCTGCAACGGGGTAAGCACAATGCTATTGAGCCGATACATGGCGATCATGACGCAGATAAAACTGATAAACAGCATGCCGATAAAGGTCCAGAGCGCCCCCTCCATGACGCCACTCAAGATCTTTCTCTCCTCCTCAATCACCAGAGTCAGCACCGGCTGGTTATCGCTGTTGAGCAGTCGCACCTCTCCCCTGAGCCGGGTGAGCCCAAGGTCGATCAGGCGATACGTTATTTGCGGTTTCAGTGGTTTGAAGGTAGCGGTGACATCCAGATTGGCGTGGGAAATCGCCAGAGGCAGCGCGGTACGCTCCGATACCTGCTCGAGATAGGCCTTGTCGAGCCAACGTACAACCAGCAAGAAACCGTTGAACGGTGCCGACTCGTCACTGTTTCTGATCGGCTGCCACGAGTACATCAGCGGCCCCCACTGGGAAGCACGGATCCCGTGCAGATTGATGCCCCCGTGCGCCACCGAGCGCTCCCTTAACTGCTTTTTCAGTTCATCAAGGAAGTAGGGAAACTGATCCGGATTGATCCCCGGCGCATCGGGTAGCAGGGTGCGCGTCCAGATTTCGTAGCCGGTGAGATCCATGAAGCTCATCAGGTTGAGACTAAAATCCCGCATCGGCATATCACTGAACAGGTTGGATTCGATGTACGCCCTGCTTTTGTTGTCCATAAAACGGTGACTGTCATCCCAGATGCCCCAATCCCGACTGAATGCATCCAGAGCTGCCACATCCGCCTGCACCGCCTTGGTCACGCGCAGCAGATGCTCCTTCATTCGCTGCTCTTCAATCCGGCTGGCGGCCGGGATCTGGGCCAACGCCAGCAGGACCAGCAATAGCAGGATCGCCCCCAGCCAGATGGGGAACATGGAGTAAGCCAACTGATGATCAATCGTGCGCGGAGCCTGAGCCATAACCCGATATATCCATTACCATGATGCTGAGATGCCAAGCCTGCCCACACTTGACGAGCTTCCCCCTATGCTCCCGATTTTTATAACAAAAAGGGGCCAAAGGCCCCTCGATTATAACGGCTTATCGCGCCAATAGTGGCCGCAAAAAACGAGCTGTATGAGACTCTTTATTGGTGCAAATCTCTTCCGGCGTCCCCGTCACCAGAATGCGGCCACCACCGGCGCCTCCCTCCGGTCCCAAATCGACGATCCAGTCGGCAGTTTTAACCACATCCAGATTGTGCTCGATGATGACGATGGTATTGCCGCGATCCCGCAGCTGGTGCAGCACCTTGAGCAGTTGCTGGATATCGTGGAAGTGCAGCCCTGTGGTCGGCTCATCCAGAATGTATAGAGTCTGACCGGTGTCCCGCTTGGAGAGCTCCCGCGCCAGCTTGACCCGCTGCGCCTCGCCGCCAGAGAGCGTGGTGGCCGACTGGCCGAGGCGGATATAGGAGAGGCCCACGTCCATCAGGGTCTGCAGCTTGCGCGCCACTGCCGGCACCGGATCGAAGAACTCGCGGGCATCTTCCACCGTCATCTCGAGGATCTCGTGGATGTTCTTGCCCTTGTACTTCACCTCCAGGGTCTCGCGGTTATAGCGCTTGCCCTTGCAGACATCGCACGGCACGTAGACGTCCGGCAGGAAGTGCATCTCCACCTTGATGACGCCATCCCCCTGACAGGCCTCGCAGCGGCCCCCTTTCACGTTGAAGGAGAATCGGCCCGGCTGGTAGCCGCGAGAGCGCGCCTCCTGGGTGCCGGAGAGCAGCTCGCGGATCGGAGTGAACAAACCGGTATAGGTGGCCGGGTTGGAGCGCGGGGTACGACCGATGGGGCTCTGGTCGATATCCACCACCTTGTCCAGATGCTCCAGCCCCTCGACGCTGCGATAGGGCGCCGGGGTGGACTCGGTGGCCTTGTTGAGCTCGCGATGGGCGATGCGGAACAGGGTGTCGTTGATCAGGGTCGACTTGCCGGAGCCGGAGACGCCGGTAACGCAGGTCATCACCCCGATCGGCAGATCCAGGTTGACGTTGCGCAGGTTGTTGCCGCTCGCCCCCTTGAGTTTCAGCCACTTGCCGGTGAGCGGGGTGCGCTCGGCCGGAATGGCGATCTGCTTGCGGCCGGAGAGGTAGTCACCGGTCAGCGACTCCGGATTGTCGATGATCTGCTGGGGGGTGCCCTGCGCAACAATTTCGCCGCCATGCACACCCGCCCCCGGGCCGATATCCAGCACATGGTCGGCGAGGCGGATGGCATCCTCGTCGTGCTCCACCACGATCACCGTGTTGCCGAGATCGCGCAGATGGGTGAGAGTCTTGAGCAACCGCTCGTTGTCACGCTGGTGCAGGCCGATGGAAGGCTCGTCGAGTACATACATGACGCCTACCAGACCGGCACCAATCTGGCTGGCCAGTCGAATGCGCTGTGCTTCGCCACCGGAGAGGGTCTCGGCGCTGCGCGACAGGCTCAGGTAGTTGAGACCCACATTCACCAGGAAGCCAAGCCGCTCGACGATCTCTTTCAATATCTTCTCGGCAATCTGGGCGCGCTGGCCGGTCAGGTTCAACCCTTCGAAGAAGGCGAGCGCATCGCCGATGGACTGCTCGGCAATGGCCGGCAGGTTGCGGTTGTCGACGAAGACGTGACGC
The DNA here is from genome assembly GCF_024436075.1 of Aeromonas sp. JL9. NCBI lineage: Bacteria > Pseudomonadati > Pseudomonadota > Gammaproteobacteria > Aeromonadales > Aeromonadaceae > Aeromonas > Aeromonas sp. JL9. Next base: position 14,893 of record NZ_JANFNV010000043.1, read on the forward strand.
GCCTCTTCCCGCAGTCGGCTGCCACCGCAGCTGGTACAGGATTTGTTGGCGATGTATTTGGAGAGCTCTTCACGCACCGAGTTGGACTCGGTTTCGCGGTAGCGCCGCTCCATGTTGTGCAGGATCCCCTCGAACGGGTGCTTGCGCACCACCACATCGCCGCGATCGTTCATGTAACGGAACTCGATCTCGGTACGACCCGAGCCGCGCAGGATCACCTCCTGGGTCTTGACCGGCAGATCCTCCCACGGCGTCTCCAGATCGAACTTGTAGTGTTCGGAGAGGGATTTCAGCATCTGGAAGTAGTAGAAGCTGCGCTTGTCCCAACCTCGGATGGCGCCGTTGGCCAGACTGATGGCCGGATCGCCGATCACCTTGGCCGGATCGAAATATTGCTGCACCCCGAGGCCGTCGCAGGTCGGGCAGGCACCGGCCGGATTGTTGAAGGAGAAGATGCGCGGCTCCAGCTCCGACATGGAGTAGCCACACTCCGGGCAGGCGAAGTTGGCGGAGAAGGTCATGGGGGCAACCCCCTCCTCCCCGTCCATTGGCACTACCAGCACTATGCCGCCGGAGAGGGTCAGCGCCGTCTCGAACGACTCGGCCAAACGCAAGGCAAGGTCCTCGCGCACCTTGAAGCGATCCACCACCACCTCGATGGTGTGCTTCTTGTGCAGTTCCAGCGTGGGAGGATCTGAAAGATCGCACACCTCACCGTCGATGCGGGCACGGATGTAGCCCTGGGCCGCCAGATTCTCCAGCAGCTTGGTGTGTTCCCCCTTGCGATCACGCACCACCGGGGCCAGCAGCATCAGCTTGCTCCCCTCCGGCTGAGCCAGCACCTGATCCACCATCTGGCTGATGGTCTGGGCGGCGAGCGGGATGGCGTGAGTCGGGCAGCGCGGCTCACCGACCCGGGCGAACAGCAGACGCAGGTAGTCGTAGATCTCGGTGATGGTGCCGACGGTCGAGCGCGGGTTGTGGGAGGTGGACTTCTGCTCGATGGAGATGGCGGGCGAAAGCCCCTCGATATGGTCGACGTCCGGCTTCTCCATCAGGGAGAGGAACTGGCGGGCATAAGCGGAGAGCGACTCCACATAGCGGCGCTGCCCCTCGGCATAGAGGGTATCGAACGCCAGAGAGGATTTGCCCGAGCCGGAGAGGCCGGTGACCACGATCAGCTTGTCGCGGGGCAGGGTCAGATTGATGTTCTTGAGGTTGTGGGTGCGAGCACCCCGGACCACGATCTTTTCCATCTTGTTGCACGCTCGATACAGAAACCTGAGCGAGTCAGTATGGCATAGAGACTACTGGATGAATAGACAGTCATGAGATGAAATGCGCATCATCCGGCGCACGCCATCTGCTCTTTTTTCTCCACCAGCAGCCGCTCGTTTTGCCATATCCGGGCGGTGACCTCGACCCGATAGGGGCAACGCAAACCCAGCCCTATTTTGCCAACCGCCATGACCACTCCAGCCTGCAGCGACAGATTACGGCTCTGGCGCTGAGTCGTGCTCCCGGCCGCCCCTTCGCCATGCACCAGCAACCTGACACTCACCGTCACGTCGCAATCGCTCAGAAGAGTCGGCGCAAGTGACAGCCCCTGCTCGCTCTGCACCATATTGAGGGACAAGCGGATCGACGGATCGGGTTCTATCTCGGTGTTTCTTGTGCTTGCTGGTGACGCGACGCGAGGAACCAGCATCAACCCACAGAGCAGCACCAATAAAAGAGGGGCCCGCAGGCCCCTGAATCCACAGATACTCATCAGTTGCTACCAGAACCCTGATAGACATAGGCACCGTTGTTGCTGCCATAGACAGTCACATTGGCAGTGTTGAGGCTGTCAGTTTGCGCAACATCTACCTCGTTATTGCCACCGCCCATGCCGCCATTGACGTAAACATTGGCCACGTGTTGTTCACCGGACTGGCTCACGGTGAGCATGTTCTCGCTACCCAGATAAGACTCAACCTTGGCATTGTTCAGCTCACCATCCTGGGTCACTTTGACCACAGACTCAGAGTGAGACGCATCGGCATAAGCCCAGTTGTCAGTACCTGTCTGAGCAACGACCAGCTCGTTGCCCGAGCCCCAGGTCCAGGCTCCTTTGCCTTCGCCATCACGGGCAGAGGCAACCTGGTTACCAGTGCCGTTCTGGTCAATATCGATGGTATTGCTACTGCCTGCTTGTTGCACTGCATTGGCATAGTTGTCGCTACCCAGCTGATCGATAGTGACAGACCCATCCACGCTGCTGGTCAGCTGATCAACCACCGCCTGGTTATTGCTACCATCCTGAGTGACCTGCGCAGTGTTGCCAACGCCTTGCTGGTTGGTGTCGGTCTGGTTGCCATTACCCAGTTGGGTCACGACCGCCGTTTCACCAGTGCCGCTCTGTTTGGCCTTGGCGATGTTGTCGTTACCATTCTGGGTGATAGTCAACAGATCCTCAGAACCTCTCTGCTCAGAGTCGATCTGGTTACGACTTCCGGTCTGGGTCAGTGAAGCGGTTTCATCGGAACCAGCCTGCTTGGCCAGCAGGTTGTTTCCTTGTCCGGCGGTAGCACCAGACTGCAGGGACGTTACACTACCAGCGGTGCCGCTTTGCTCCACAGTGGCAACGTTGGCCAGTCCCAACTGGGTGACATCGGCAGTGTTGTCACTGCCACTTTGCTTGACGACCGCCGAGGTGCCTTCGTTTGCGCTGTAACCGAAATTGTTTGTACGCTGTGCGACGAAGGCAGTGTTACTGCCACCCTCTTGAGCCACGCTGGCAACGGCACCATCCGATTCGTGTTGATCGACATCCGCAATATGCCCACCGTCTCCTGACTGGGTAATGGTCGCATTGGCATAATCAGACCAGTAGTTATTGATCTGCGCGCTGTTATCGTTCGATTGCTGCTCAATCGCAGAATTGGCACGGTCACCATCATCCTGTTTGATGCGGGCATCATTACTATCACCAAGCTGGCTCACCCGGGCCGTGGCCTCACCATTGTTGTACTGCTGGGTAATCGAGGCGCTGTTCAACTGCCCGTTGGTATCAATGGTCGCGGTCGATTTATTGGTCACCCCCTGCTGCAACACCTCCCCTTCGTTTTCGCCACCGGCTTGCTTGATATCGGCAGTGGAAGCACCGGTATTGCGCTGTTCGGTCGAGGCGAGGTTGCCATTACCCTGTTGATAGATCGCCGCTTTGTTAGCCGTGCTCTCCTCGACCTGCTGGATGTAAGCCTGGTTGCCGCTGGAGAATTGAGCCTGAGTCACCTCAGCCTGATTGCCAGTAGATGCCGCCCAAGCGGTGCTGGTCGCCAGAAGAACTGCCGAGGCAATAATGGTACGTTTAAACATGATTTCCCTCTCGTGCTAATGGTTGAGCCTAGGCTCAGTTGGTTTGAACGACATTTACTTGCTGATTGGCTCCCGTCTGAATAACGGTTGCCGCCAATCCGTTACCGTTTTGCTCGATGCTGGCCTGATTGCCATCACCCAGCTGGATCGCCCGGGCCTGATTGTCTGCCCCTTGCTGACTGATCCAGGCTTCATTGCCGCTGCCTTGTTGCAGCAGCCAAATCCGGTTATTGATGCCCGCCTGATAGAGCTCGGCGCTATTGCCCTCGCCCAGTTGCGCGCCATTGACCCAGTTCTCATCTCCAACCTGGGAGAGCGCCAACTCATTGGCCCAACCCTGTTGCAGCAGACGCGCCTGATTCAGCTCCCCTTGCTGGGTGAGATGCAGTTGCTGCTCGCTACCGAGTTGCCACAACAGCGCCTGATTCCCATCGTTCTGCACACCGGAATCCAGCTCGCTTGCCATCGCCAGCTCGTCGAAGCCGGCAGGCTCTGCAGCGAGTTGCGGGGCGCCCGATATCAGCAGGAAAAAGAGAGCACTCAACAGGTGTTTCATCGCGCCATCGCCTTGTTGGAAAACGCCCACAGTATCCCTGTCAGACCAGAGGCGGCCTATCAGGCACTCCGCTGATTCGAGGATGAAAAGCGCCGCCCTGTCGCTGAGCAGAAAGTCTTAATTCGTATTCGATGGAGGCCAAAAAAAATGCCCTCCACCAGGGAGGGCATTGCACGAGCGGGAAAACTCAAAGTAGCGGGGCATTGTCTTGCAGGTACTCCTGCAGGATCGGATTGTCGATATCCCGCTGGTCGGCCAGTTGCCACAGATTGTCCCGCACACCATTGGCTATCAGCCGGATCACCCCGGACTCGATAGCCGACATGACACACATCTGTACCGGTTCATTGGTGCTGAAACCGGCCTCGGCCTCCAGCAGGCGCTTGTACTCGACGAAGCGGAATACCCCGGCCTGCACCTGTTGCGACAATACTGTCTTGGAGGTGGTGACACTGTTCAGGATCCGGCCTGAACGGATATCGACGGCACGCAGATTGACCGTCACCTGATCGACCCGATACTCCCCGCTGGCGCCGATGCCAAAATACTTGGCTCCCGCCCCACCGGTTCGTACATTGCTGTCATAGGCGACGATCCCCCCCTCGATCAGGATGTTGGCGGCGACCAGAGAGGGCAGTTGATTGGCATTGTTGCCGGGAACGTTGGGCTTGTTCTGGGCCGCCCGCACAATCTTGCGTTCGGTCAGCAGGTTCTGCAGCCCTTCCCGCTCCAGCGGCACAAACCATTGGGAATCCCACAAGGCCGTGCTCAGCATGGCGACCCCACCCTGGGTGACCGCCGTGGAGAAGTTGGACGCCGGAGCTGGCAGGTACTGACCGGTCTGATCGCGAAAATCGTAGACGGCCGCGACAATTTTCCCTTTTGGCTTGGGCAGACTGATTAGCTCCTTGTAAGAGACGGATCGCGGCATCAGGGTTGCCTTCTCATCAGCAACGGGTGAGCCGATATGGGTCGCACAGCCAGCCAGCGCAAGCAGGGGCACTATCAATAACAGTTGTCGTTTCATCGCGCCCTCAGTCGGCAATCAGGCCATTCACTTCGATCATGGTGGTCTGGTTGGTCACCCGGTCGGTGATCGAAACCACCAGGGTGCCATCTTCATCCACCACATTGATGGCAAAATCATCGGTCACCAGACTGCCGCTCTGGCTGCCATCCTTGCCGATATCGGCCAGCAGCTGGCTGATCAGGCGGGATTGCAGGTTGGAGGTCAGGCGATCCAGCGCCGAGGTGCCGCTGCTACCGCTGCCACTGGCGGGATCCTTGTAATCATTCTGCGCATTGGCGGTGCCAAGCAGATGACTGCTGTTGAGAGGGTTACCCCCAAAGCTGGGGTTGACGGGGCGATAGACAAGCTCCGACGCATGGAGCGCTGGCGCTATCAGGGCTGCAACTAGCCATAACCGGGCACGCATGAGAAATATCCTTATAGTTCATCATGTTCCAAATCGAAGGTATCCATGAACAGGGTCGCGATCTTCTGCTGTTCGAGGGTCTGCCTGACCTGTGACCAAGCCAGTTTGGCGCTCTGCTCCTGCTGATTGCGGCCGGGAGAGAGCGCGGTTTTAAAAATCACCTTCCGGTTATGAGTGATCCAGATCAGGCTGCCCCAGCGAGCTGTCGGGCGCTCATGAATCGTCAGATTTTCTCTGGCATCCGGGTCTTCATCGCTGCGCAACCGGGTAAATTCGTTATAAAAGCCCTGACCGAAACGGGTAAAGGTGCGATCCAGTACCAGACCATCCACATCCAGCCGATCACTCTCCTGCTCCGGCTGCACCGACTCCAGCGGTGTATCAGCCTCGGCTGCCACAACGGTCGTGCAGCCCCAAAGCAGCGCGAGGCAACACGCCACAGAGAGCGCTTTCATCAGTGGGAGTCCGGAGCATCGAGATACTCTTTGGCCCAGCTCACCGCCTGGATCCGGTTCTTCACATTCAGCTTTTTAAAGACGTTATAGAGGTGGGATTTGACGGTATGCTCGCTGACAAACAGGCTGTCGGCGATCTCGACATTGGAGGCGCCCGTCATCAGATAACGGATGATCTCCTGCTCTCTGGCGGTCAGCAGAGTGTCGTTACGCAGCAGATAACTGTTGCCCTGGCGATAGTATTCGACCAGCTCGCACAGCAGGTGGCGCGGCATCCAGTACTCGCCCAGCAGGATTTTCTGCAACCCGGCAACCAGCCGGTCGAGCGGATCCTGACGGAAAAACAGACCGCAGATCTGCGGCCACATCAGCAACAGGTCGCGATCCGTCGCAGTAGGAGCATTGAGCAGCACGGTGGTCGCCATGCCAAAGCGTTCGGAGATCGCCCGGTTCCAGCCCAATGACTGGCCAGAGCGGATATAGTCGAGATCGATGAGAAACAGCGTGCCGTCACACTGGTTATCTAGCTGATTAATCTCGTGGATTAGCTGGACGGGACGGCTCAAATGAGAGATGAGGTATGCAGCAAATGTGCTGGCCTGCACATTATTTTCAGTGACCAGTGCGATCGGGCATGCGGCTTTCATTGTGTGCTCTTCCTTGAACCTGTAAACCACCTAATCTGGCCGACTGAGTCTACCAAGGAGGTATGGGAGCACAATATTAAAAAAGTATGAGAATGGATCTCATAAATATCGTAACCATATGTTTTTAGTCGATTTAAAAACCGATTCCAATTCACCAATCGGCCAGCATAACAGGAATATATGGCAGAAATGTGATGCCGGACGCGCCGGAAACAGCTGCAACCCGACCATCACTACGGCAGGAGCCAACAGTTACCTTTGGCGCATCAAGCCGGTTAAGGATGCTGCCAATCCGCTTCGCAACTGTTACTATGACCGTCACATGCGTCTGCGGGACATTGCGCCCCGCACACAGCAACTAATTAGGTATCTAGTCGTGTTGGACCAGGTTTCGACCTGGCCGGTAAATAAGGTGGAAGAGAGATTATGGCCAGTCGAGGCATCAATAAAGTCATTCTGATCGGTAACCTCGGGAAAGACCCGGAAGTACGCTACATGCCGAGTGGCAATGCTGTGGCCAACATTACTCTGGCTACCTCCGAAACCTGGCGCGACAAGCAGACCGGTGAGCAGAAAGAGCGTACCGAGTGGCATAACGTGTCTTTGATTGGCAAGCTGGCAGAGATTGCTGGTGAGTACCTGAAGAAGGGCTCCCAAGTCTATGTGGAAGGCAAACTGCAGACCCGTAAATGGCAGGATCAAAGTGGTCAAGATCGTTATACCACTGAAGTGCTGGTCGACAGCTTCACTGGCGTGATGCAGATGCTGGGTGGCCGTTCGCAAGGCGGTCAGGGCATGGGCCAGAACATGGGTGGCCAATCCCAGGGTAACTGGGGTCAGCCGCAGCAGAGCATGCCTGCCCAGCAGCCGATGAATCAGCAACGCCCGGCACCGGCTCCGCAGCAGAACATGCAGCCGCAAGGCGGTTATGGCCGTCCTGCCCAGCAGCCGCAATCTGCGCCGCCGGTATATAACGAGCCGCCGATGGATTTCGACGACGATATCCCGTTCTAAGAACAGAATATTGAAAAGGCCCTGATAACTCAGGGTCTTTTTTATGCACTCAGGCTGAACCTCTCAGCCCGAAAGGGATATAACGCTTTTTGGTTGCCTCCCCTACAGTGATGGATATTCTCCACAGGAGCGCTTTGTGAAAAGTGCAATGAAACTGCTCACCTCTTTATTGCTAATGCTGACCAGCTTGCTCTCCGGCCAGTTGCTGGCAACGCCACTCAAGGTCGGGGTCAGCTTTGCCATCCCCCCTTATGTCATCGAAAGTAATCAGCGTGGCATTGAGCTGGATCTGCTGAAAGAGGCGTTCGCTGGCAGCGGCTATGAGCCCAGCTTTGAATTTCTGCCGCTGGAGCGTACCTTCCGCCTGTTCGAGTCAGGAAAGCTGGATGCCATCATCAACGTCAGACCCGGTATGGTTGATCCTCACGTTCTGACCCAGCCCGTTATCACCTTCCATAACCGGATTTTCACCCTGCGCAGCACCCACATCAGCACTCTGGACGATCTGCATTCAAAACGGGTCACCGCCTTTCAACGGGCAAGGATCATTCTGGGGGGCGCGTTCGCCACCATGGCCAACCAGAATCCCCACTATGAGGAGGTAGCCAAGCAGCAGGTGCAGGTACATCAGCTAATGCGCGGCAGGGTGGATGCAGTCGTACTGGAGGAGCGGGTGTTCTACTACTACCTCGACCAGCTGATCGCCACCGCCCAGGCAGGCGAGCACTACGAGCGCAATCAGGTCAGGCAAGCAGACCTCTTCCCGCCCACCGTCTATCACTTTGCCTTCCGAACGGCCGATGCCCGCAATCTGTTTGATAAGCGCCTTGAGGCGATGCGTCAGGATGGTCGTTATCACCAGATTTTCGCGGCTTACGGCGCCACCCCGTGAGCCACAAACATAAAAGCCAGCCGGTAAGGGCTGGCTTTGTACTGGCTCCGAAGGAACAGCAGTAGGGGAGCGTTACTTCATTGCGCTGCCGTTTTTCAGTTCTGCTTTCTGACGTTTGGCTTCGCGTTTCTCTTTCAGTGACATCTGCGGTTTTTTCTTGGCATCTTTACCGTTGTGATGTTCTTTGTTACTCATCATCAAACTCCAAAAATGTTACCCAGACAGTTGGTTCCTCATGGGAGCCAGCATGCCATCCGAATCATCAACTTCAGTACGCTTGGTGGGATGGTGCAAGACCATCACCAGACCCAGCATACCCTCGCGCGGCATCCGGATCCAGCCTCATTCTCGTCCAAAAAATGTCGCGCACAGCCCCTTGGCGGGGAGGCCAAACAACCTCGACAGGAAAGACCAAAAAAGAGTAATTCGCATTATTAAATGTTGTCACGCTTATATTAATCCATCGTAGGCTAGATATTTTCACGGATAAATATAAATCCCTCTCATTATTTATTGCCGTTCAAGAGGCCACCATTTTAATAAGCATTCGCAATATCACCGGAAACATCAGGTTACAACACCGAATAGGTTATTTCCGGTCAGCCGGATATAATGCGCGCCGCACCGAAATATCCGTTTTTATTCAGGAAGCTGTGACATGAACAGAAAAACCAGAGCCGCCATGGTGTCGGTCTGCTCCAATATCAGTCTGATCATCATGAAAATGGTGGCCGGTTTCGCTAGCGGCTCGGTCAGTATCATCTCGGAGGCGATCCACTCCGCCATGGATCTGGTGGCGGCCCTGATCGCCCTGTTCGCGGTGAAAAAGTCCGATCTCCCGCCCGATGAACGGCACCCCTATGGTCACGACAAGATTGAAAATGTCTCCGGCGTCATCGAAGCACTGCTTATCTTGCTGGCCGCGGGCTGGATCATCTTCGAAGCCGTCGACAAGCTGATCACCCCCAGCCCGATTGAAAGCATTGGCTGGGGCGTACTGGTGATGGTGATCTCGGCGCTGGTCAACAGCGGCGTCTCTGCCTACCTCTACAAGGTGGCCCGGGAAGAAGAGTCAGTTGCATTGGCGGCCGATGCGCTCCATCTCAAGGCGGACGTGCTCACCTCCGCCGGGGTCGCAGTTGGTCTTGGCGGGATTTGGCTGGCCGGTCTGTTCGGCCATTCACTCGCCATCCTCGACCCGCTGGTCGCCATTGCGGTCGCCATCTTTATTGTCAGAGAGGCGATCAGCATGCTCAACGAGGCCTTCCAGCCGCTGATTGACCAGAGCATGAGCCCGGAAGAGCTGGCGATGACCAGCCGCATCATCACCGAATGCTGCCCTGCCGCCAGCGGTTTCCACGATCTGCGCAGCCGTCGTGCCGGACGCCGCCGCCATATCGACTTCCACCTCACCCTGCCCCCTGAGATGAGCATCGGCGAAGCCCACGATATCTGTGATCGCATCGAACACGCCATCATGGCGCAACTGCCCCACGCCATCGTGCTTATCCACGTCGAGCCGGAGGAGCAAGAGCTGCCCTCACCGCTCACCATAAATTGAAATGTGGCAAACAGGCGGGAAAGTGGCAGCGAAATAACGGAAAGTTGGCACAAACCCGCATTTTTACTGCCGGAAAGCCGATTGCATAAGAAGTGATCGGCACAACTGTGTTAGGGTGTCTAACCACCCTGCCGCAGGAGCGCGCCGTGAAAAAGCTGGAAATGAAAGATCTGACCGAGGCCGAAAAAGCCGAGATAGCCTTGTTATTGCAAAAGGCACAAGCCAATGCAGACCACCAGCTGACCAACGGAGAGCGGAACAAGATCCGCGAAGAGGGTCGCCTGAAAATTGTGGCGGACCGCGCCGAAGCGGCCAAGGCAGCCTCCAAGCTGGCTCGCGAGAAAGCCAAAGAGCGCGCCAAGAACCAGGTACTGCCGGAAACCTTCAGCTGGATTGATTCGGTCAGCAACAAGTTTCGCAGCAAGCGCTGATCCCTTCGCAAAACGCCCGCTGGCACTTGTGCCTGCGGGCGTTTGCATGTCTGGACGATGCTCGATGAGCCAGATTTGGCGCCGCCATTGATTTGCAGCCCAGAAGCTAATCGCAGCAGCAAAGAAGTGATTTACATTGTTAGTTAGAGAGAACGCCAACTGACAATCCCCATCTATCGCCAGCTTTTCATTTTTTCTCATATTTTTTGCCAGAACTGGCTACATAGTCAGGACAAAAAAGCCGAATCCGGCTTGCCACAGGGTGATATGAGTCTGCACTGATTGTATGGAGATGGTATTCACCTGACAGTTGCCCACAAAAGGGAGTGGTCATACGGCTTCAAACCGGATAACAAAACG
>NZ_JANFNV010000044.1:0-6700 GCF_024436075.1 Aeromonas sp. JL9
GTTTTGTTATCCGGTTTGAAGCCGTATGACCACTCCCTTTTGTGGGCAACTGTCAGGTGAATACCATCTCCATACATGATCGTATTGAATTTATTCACCATTCATCTTGTTATCGTCTTGTGTGCATGAGGTTGCGAGATGTATTAATAGATGACCTTCACAATGTAGATAGTTCAATAGGCGTGGGAGTAAATGGATGCGCTCGTCTCTGCTATTGAAGATTGAACATAGCCCCCTCCTTTTTATGGCCTCTTTGGCCATGCACTTGTTGGCGCTTGCGCTGCCATTGGCCCTGTTACAGATTTACGACCGTATCTTGCCTGCTCAAGCCTACGGAACGGCGCTGTTTCTGGTGCTCGGCGTTGGCGTTGCTATTTTGCTCGAATCGGTATTGCGCTATGGCCGTCAGGTGCTGTTTGCCGGGCTAGGTGCGCATTATGAAGCACAACTGATCGCTCGGGCCATCGAGCGGTTTTATCAAGCCGATGTGCAGGCTGTTGAGGTGCGCGGCAGCGCTGTCTGGCTCGAGGCGTTTCGTGCCATTGGTCAATTGCGAGACTTTTGGTCCGGTCAGGCTGGAGTGGCACTTTATGAATTGCCTTTCGTACTGATTTATCTGGCACTGATTGCCTACGTTGGTGGGTTATGGCTCGCACTTATCCCTGCAGGATTGTTCATTCTGGCTGTGTTGCTGGCTTGGTACCTTAATGAGCCTCTTGCGCGGGTGGGTAAGGGCTGTAGTGACAGGGAGGTTGTGCGTAATGATCAAGCATGGTCACTCTTTAGTGCACTCAATTATCTCAAAGGCAGTGGTTCGGAAGGGGTGGCTGCGGCTGCATGGCAACGGCGCAATGCAGATGTGATGGCAATGCAATCCGAGTTGGAAACCCATCTGGGGTGGGTGAGGGAAAATGCACTCTCTTTCGGGCAGCTAGCCACCGTGTTGGTAGTCTCTTTGGGGGCTGTCTCCGTGATCCGGGGAGAGTTGACCACAGGGGCGCTGGCGGCATGCACTATGTTGGCTGGCCGCTCGATTGGACCAGCCATGGCCACTCTCGGATATTGGGCGCAACTACAGCGGATGGCCGCCGTGCAGCAGCGGCTGAGTGAGTTGCTCACACTGCCATCGAACGTGCGCCGCAGTGTTGATGGGGAAGCATATATTCCCGAGGGGGCGCTGGTGGTTGAAGCGCCGGATTTGCTAGCCGAGCCTCTGGTGATCCAGCCTGGAGAAGTTGTACATCTGGCGACCGGGGATCCCGCGCTTACCTCTCATCTGTTGGCGTGTGTGGCGGGGATGGTTCATGATCCCGCCATCTCTGTGACGGTCCAAGGGCATCCGATCGCTGGATTTTCGCAACAGGCTTATGGCGCTCATGTGATACTGGTGACCCGTCATTTGGCTTTGGTGCCGGGCTCCATTCTCGATAACTTGACTCTCTATGATGCGAGATTCAATGCGGCGGTTGGTCCACTGTGTGAGCAACTAGGGCTGGATACCATGTTGGGGCGTCTGCGCAGCGGGATCTTGACCGAAGTCGGGCCCGGCACGGCGGAGCATCTGGATGAGGGGCTGTACCAACGTATTGCCTTGATCCGGGCACTGGTACGCAAACCCGGGATCTTGTTACTGGATCATGCGGCTACCGGACTTGATCTGGATGGGCAGAAACGGTTGGCCACGATACTGACTTCTCTGCAGGGCAACACAACAGTGCTGATTGCCACATATAAAGAGCCGTTGGTGTCGGCTTGCCAGCGTGCTGTTCTGATCTGCGGAAAGGGGGAGCGCCACTTATGAGTGAATCATCAGACGCCATTATCGGTAGGCAGTCCGTGTTTACCAATGAGAAACAGCGGATCGCGCTGATTAATCGGGTGCTCGGCGAACAGCGTTTGGCGGCTTCGCCCCTGGCCGGGATCTTGGCACCGCTGTTGGTCGCCCTTGGCTGGTTTGGTGCAGCTAGAACCCTGCTTCATGATCTGCCCGCACCTGATAATCCTGTCGGGGTGGCAGAGTTCATTCATCTGTTGAAGGCTCAGGGGTTCAAAGTTAGCGAGCACAACTGGCGGCAATGGCGAGTCGATCATCAGGCTACTTCGCTGCCTATTGGTGCGGTGTTGCTTGAACGGTCAAGTGCGCGCATTTTTCTTGGTCAGGTAGATGGTCATCTGCACTGGCATGATGGTCATGAGATTTCGGTCGACAATGCGCCAATGGCGGAGTCGTTGCTGGTGATAGAAAGCAACAGTGGCTTCGTCCCGGTCGATGCACCTCAGCCTGGTTGGTTAAGGCGTCTTTTCTTTCGCGCTCGGCGCGAAGTGGGGGGCGTGCTGCTGGTGAGTCTGGTGATCAACTTGCTGACGCTGGCCATTTCGCTCTTCACCATGATGGTCTACAACAACATTATTCCGAGTGGGGCGACACTCACCCTGTGGGGGATGACCAGCGGTGTCGTGATCGCCATCGCGGGGGCCTGGTATTTACGGATGGCGCGCAGTCGGCTGCTGGCAAGAATGACCGCTTGGGCCGGCAGTCAGATCAGTGAACTGGCGATGCGAAAGACCCTGGGATTACCGCTGGAGGTCGCCTCCAGAGTGGGGGTAGATAGCAATCTTGGACGCTTGCGCTCGGTTGAAGGGGTTCGGCAGTGGTTCGGTGGTTCATCTGGGGTAGTGAGTGCGGATTATCCCTTCGTGTTGATTTTTCTGGTGGTCATCGGCCTGTTGGGCGGCTGGATTGTGCTGGTGCCTTGCCTGGGGCTCTTGTTGTTTGCTGCTATCTCTTTGCCCTTGTCCAGGCTGGTTCAGATCAGAGCCAACGAAGCGGGGCGCGCCACCCGTAAATTCAATGACATGCTGGTGATTCTGATTACCCGATTGCGCGCACTCAAAGGGGTTGACCGGTCGGGGGAATGGTTACAACGCCTGACGGCGCTGATGGGACAGAGTAGTGTGGCGAATATGAATCATGCCAATGTGAATGCCTTGACCCAGACCGTCGGGCAGGCATTGGCGATGCTGACGGTGCTGGCCACCATGGGAACTGGTGTTGCATTGGTGCTAGATCAACAGATGACCTCTGGCGGGTTGATTGCCACCATGATGCTGATTTGGCGGGTGACGACGCCCGCCCAGCAGATGTTTGCCAACCAAATCCGGTTGCGCCAGTTGATGGACGCAACGCAGCAGCTGGATCAACTGTTATCGTGTGTCGGTGAAGCGGCCAACCCCAAGCTGGTTACACCTGTGAGCACTCTGTTAGCGCACGTTGAAAGTGACCGGCTCTACTATCGTCATGCCCCGGATCGGGAACCCTCACTCAACGGGGTCAGTTTTGCGCTTGAACCGGGTGAGTGTCTGGCTGTTGTCGGGCCCAATGGCGCAGGCAAGTCGACGTTGCTGGAGTTGTTGGCCGGGATCCGTCAACCACATAATGGTCGGGTGCTGGTGGGTAAACACGATATACGGCAATTCGATCCCGATGATTATCGCAGCTGGCTTGGCTATCTGCCCCAGCAAGCCAGAGGCCTTTCCCTCTCCTTGCGTGACGCTGTTGCGCTGCGCAAACCGGATGCGGACGATACCGAGATTGATGACGTTTTGACCCGTGTAGCCGGCCCGCTGTGGTGGCGACATTTCGCTGCTTCTGATGCTGACAGTGCCATGGGGTTGCAGCTGTCGCTCTGGCGAGAAGATCACTCTGCCATACGTATGCGTTATATCGTCAGGATGGCGGCAGCCATCATCGGTCACCCCTCCCTGCTGTTGCTCGATGATCCCCTGGGGGATAGAGATCCACAGCTGGATGATCATTTTGTGCAACTGATGGCCACGCTCAAAAGCCATTGCACCATCGTCATTGCTACCCACAGACCCGACCTTATCCAGCGTTGCGACAAGATATTGCTGCTGGACCAAGGGGCTGCGCTCCATTTTGGGCCGGTCAATCAACCGACCGCATAGTACTCAGGGAGAGAACAGTGTGAACAAACTGGAACCTGCAATTATCGACCTCATCGCTCGGGATGAGCGCAAGGCACAGTTCATTACCACCCTGCTGGATCAGGGGCGGCAAACTCGCCTGATGCGGCGAACCCTGCTGGGGATTGTGTTGTTGCTGGTCATTTTTATCGGCTGGGCCATCGTCACTCCGGTGGATGAACTGGCCAGAGCTCGAGGCGAAATCCAGCCCAGTGAACATGTACAGAGTCTCCAGAGCGAGGAGGGGGGGCGGATCGTCAAGTTGCTGGTGCATGAGGGGGAACAGGTTAAAGCCGGGCAACCCATCGTCGAGTTTGCCGCGACCAATCTGGTCAAGGATGCACAGCAGGTCGATATCAAACTTAATGCCCTGTCACTGGATCGCGAACGGCTCAAAGCGATCCTTGATAAAAGGGCTCCTGATTTTTCCTCCTTTGCCGAGGCTTATCCAATGTTGACGGAACAGGCACTGCTCAACTATCAGGCGCAGCTGCAGATGCATAATGCGGCCATTTCGGCCAAGAAAGGCGAGATGGCGCAACAGTCCTCCCTGTTACAAGGGGGGGATCGTGGGATTGCTTTGCTGAAGAAAGAGTTGCAAGAAACCAAAGATCGGTTGGCCCGGGTAGAGGAAGGGGTACGCAGAGGGATCATGAACAAGCTCTCTCTCAGCGATGCCAGATTGCAGTTCACCTCGGTTCAGGAGCGACTCAGTCAGGCACAGTCGCAGCAACAGAGCATCAAGGATCAGATCAACACACTGGCATCTGAACTCGACAAACTGGAATCAGAATTCAGCCAACAGGTGAGTGCCGAGTTGGGCAAAGTCACCGAAGCATATCGTGAAGCACAAAGTGACAAGCAAGCATTGGAAGAGCGTAAAGACTTTATCGTGCTTGAGTCGCCGGTCGATGGTGTGGTGATTGATCTGCCTGAAACTCGTATCGGTGCTGTGGTGGCTGCAGGAGGAAGCGTTGCCGAGATCGTACCTGTAGGTCAATCGGTGATCATGGAGGCCATGGTGCTTCCTAAAGATATCGGTTTTGTAAAAGTGGGGCAGAGGACCATGGTCAAGATAGATAGCTTCGATTCTGCCCGTTTTGGTTTTATCGAGGGGACTGTAAATCGTGTTGCTCCAACGTCCAGTAAACTTAAAGAGAACGGAATGCCCTATTACAAGGTGCAGATTTCGTTGGCTAATCCTTATGTAAAAAGCCCTGAACATACCGTGATTGCGGGAATGACGGGGGAAGCCGATATTGCGACAGGTAGCAAATCGGTCATGCAGTTTTTGCTAAAACCCCTATTTCTGGCCTCTGACACGGCATTCCATGAGCGTTGATTCTGGACTCTGACAGCTAAAGAGTGAGGCATTTTTATGGCCAAGAAACCCCAGCCACACGAGTTGACCCCGAAACAGAAAGCGGCACAGATGAAACCTCGGGAGCATCAGCTGGGTGGAGGTGAAGTCCACACTGGCGATGAAAGCATTATCGGTTGGGAGAGTGCCCTTAACGAGGTGCCGGTCAGTGCAGAACAACCATTACAAACAACAGGGCTGGAGCCAAGTCATCTCTCTTCCCATTTCATCGACGAGCGTCAGTCAGAATCTATGCTCCCTGTCCCGGACCTGAAGAATGCCCTCGAGTCACAAACGCATCATCCTGTTCCACACTCATCTGAATTTAGCCACACTGCAGGGCGGCTGGTAGACCAACCGCTGGTATCGGGTCATGACACAACCGTATTTTACGGTTCAGTGTCGGCTGACCCCAAAACCGCCGAGGTATCCCCACTATCCTGGCAAGCTGATGCAACTGACAGTCAGCCACCAGGGGATATCCCGTCAGCCATATCCCGCACGCTGTCACCGCAAGTACTGGCCGGCAAGGATGATGGCGCGGTGATCGGCGGGGTCAATACTGGCCGCGTCACTGAAGACCAGACGGCCACCCTCAGCACCAGCGGCCAGCTCACGATCACCGACCCCGACGCCAGCCAGTCCCACTTCATCGTGCAGACCAGCGCCGCCGGCAGCTACGGCCACTTCAGCCTCGACGATGCCGGCTACTGGACCTACAGCGCCGACAGCAGTCAGGCCGCCATCCAGCAGCTCAAGGCCGGCGCCATCCTGACCGATTCCTTCTCCGTGCAGGCTGCCGATGGCACCCAGCACACCGTGACGGTGACGTTGACCGGCACCAACGACGCGCCCGTGCTGCAAGCACAAAGTCAGGCTGTCACTGAGGATGGCGCCAAACTTAGTGGCCAGATGGTGGCCACGGACATCGACCAGGGCGACAGCCAGACCTTCAGCCTGGCGCAGCCGGTCGCCGGCTTCACGCTGAACGCCGACGGCAGCTACAGCTTCGATCCGAGCAATGCCGCCTACCATCACCTGACCGCCGGCCAGACGCTGGATCTCGTGATCCCGGTCACCGTCACCGACAGTGCCGGGGCGACCAGCACCGCCAACCTCACGATCACGCTCACCGGCACGAACGACGGCGCGACCATCAGCGGGGTCAGCAGCGGGGCGACGACGGAAGACTCAGGTCAGCTCAGCACCGGCCAACTCAGCATCAGCGATGCCGACGACGGCGAGGCCCACTTCGTGGCCCAGACCGGCACGGCCGGCACCTATGGGCAATTCAGCCTCGACGAAAACGGCCAGTGGAGCTACCAGCTCGACAACAGCAAGCCCGAGGTCCAGGCC
>NZ_JANFNV010000044.1:6799-24062 GCF_024436075.1 Aeromonas sp. JL9
CCGAGCAATGCCGCCTACCATCACCTGACCGCCGGCCAGACGCTGGATCTCGTGATCCCGGTCACCGTCACCGACAGCGCCGGGGCCAGCCACACGCAGAACCTGACCTTCACCATCACCGGTGCCAATGACGGCGCCGTTATCGGCGGTGCCTTCACCGGCGCGGTGACCGAGGACCAGGCCGTCCAGTCCGGTCAGTTACAGGCCTCGGGCCAGCTGAGCATCACCGACGCCGACAGCGGCGAAGACCACTTCATCCCGCAGACCGATGTGCTGGGCAGCTACGGCCTTGGCCGCTTCAGCCTGGACGCGCAGGGCCACTGGAGCTACAGCGCCGACAACAGCCAGAAGGCCATCCAGCAGTTGGGCGTCGGCGCCACGCTGACCGATTCCTTCACCGTGCAGGCTGCCGATGGCACCCAGCACACCGTGATGGTGACGCTGACCGGCAGCAACGACGCGCCGCAGTTTCATCTGCAGGTCGCGCCGGACTACCACCCCGAGCTGGAATCGGGCGATGTCCTGCCCCTGGTCATCAACAATATCGGCTTCAGCCGGGTCGCGCAGTACCTGGACATCCAGCAGATCCTGCAAGGACAGATCCCGATTGGCGCCTATGCCAACACCTGCGTCACGGTGAGCCTGGGTGGCCTGGCACTGATCGGGCCGGACGGGCAGGCGGCCCAGGTCTTCGCTCCCGGCCAGGAGTTCAAGCTGCAGACCCTGGTGGACTGGCAGCAGCAGGGCCCCGGCCACGAGTTCCGCGTGTTCGGGCCCAAGGGCACGACCGGGCTGGACCTCAGCTTCCATGATGCCGGTGACCCCAGCCACATCACCGGGCCGCAGGGCCAGGCCAGCCTCTACGTCAACCAAGTCCACATCTGGCCGCCTTTCCACGCCTGGCAGGCCAGTACCAGCACCGGGGCAGCCGGTGACAGCGGCCTGCTGACTGCCACCGAGGGCGGCGCTGCCTTGAGTGGCCAGTTCCACGCCAGCGATATCGATGTGGGCGACACCCTGAGCTACAGCCTGGGGCACCCGGTGGACGGCTTCACACTGAACGCCGATGGCAGCTACAGCTTTGACCCAAGCCATGCCGCCTACCATCACCTGGCTGCCGGCCAGAGCGAGACGCTGAGCATTCCCATCATCGTGACCGACAGCGCGGGGGCTAGCACGACGCAGACCCTGAGCATCCTGCTCAGGGGCGCCAACGACGCCGCCACCTTCGGCGGGGTCGAGACCGGCGCCACCCAGGAAGACCGGCCCGATGCACTGAGCGGCCAGCTCACGGTGGCCGATGCCGACGATGGCGAGGCCCACTTCATCGCGCAAAGCGGCACGGCGGGCAGCTATGGGCAGTTCAGCCTTGATGAAAACGGCCAGTGGCACTACCAGATCGACAACAGCAAGCCCGAGGTGCAGGCCCTGCGCGACGGCCAGAACGTCACCGACAGCTTCACCGTGCGCAGCGCCGACGGCACGGCGCACACGGTCAACATCAGCATCGCCGGCAAGAACGATGCGGCGGTCATCACCGGTGAGGACCACCAGACCCTGACCGAGGACCAGAACGTCAGCGGCGGCCAGCTCGTGGCCCACGGCCAGCTGCATGCCAGCACGCCTGACGCCGGCGGCGACCAGTTCACGCCCCTCGCCGACTTGGCCGGCAAGTTCGGCCACCTGAGCTTGAGTGCAGACGGCAGCTGGGTCTACAAGGCCGACAACAACAGCCCCGCTGTGCAGGCCCTGCACGCCGGGCAAAGCGCCACCGAGAGCTTCACCGTGCACAGCGTTGACGGCACGGCCCACACCCTGAGCCTGAGCATCCAGGGCGCGGACGAGCCCCGGCACGACATCTGGTCCAGCATCGTCAGCACGCTCAAGAGCAACTGGGCGCCTTACAACCTGATCGGCCACGCCATCGATGCCGGGGATGTCGGCGCCCTGGGCTCCGTGAGGTTGGCCTTCACCAGCGGCAACCCGAGCGTGGTGGATGCCAACGGCCATGTGCTGGCCAGCGGCAGCGATCTCGGCATGTTCGGCCACGACATCAGCATCGGTCAGGTGGTGGACCTGCTGAAGAGCCACCCGGGTGCCCAGTTGGTGCTGGACGGCAACGTCGGCGGCAGCAGTGGCTTCTATCTGCACGACAGCGGCAACGTGATGGAGCTGCACTTCCGCGGCCTGTCCCACTACAACCAGGCCAACAACCCCATGGGCCAGGTGCCCATCGACGGCCTGCCCACCGCCTTGAGCGCGGCGGGAGCCGTGCCTGATGTCAGCGACTCGCTGACCATCTCGGTCACCGACATCAGCGTCGATCACGCCGGCCAGCTGCAGACCAGCGGCCAGCTCAGCATCAGCGACGCGGATGCCGGCGAGAACCACTTCAACTCGCAGAAGGATGTGGCCGGAACCTACGGCAGCTTCAGCATCGATGCCAGCGGCCACTGGGTCTACAGCGTGGACAACGGCCAGGCGGCGGTGCAAAACCTGCAGGCCGGCGCCCAGCTGACCGACAGCTTCATGGTGACCAGTGCGGATGGCACCAGCCATGTGGTCTCGGTCGCGGTCTACGGCAAGAATGACGCCCCTGTGCTGCTGGCGCAAAGCCAGTCGGTGAGTGAGGACGGCGCCCTGCTCAGCGGCCAGATGCACGCCAGCGACGCGGATGCGGGCGACACCCTGAGCTTCCGCATCGATCAGCCGGTGGCTGGCTTCACCCTGAACGCCGACGGCAGCTACAGCTTCGACCCGTCCAACGCGGCCTATCAGCATCTGGCCGCCGGCCAGACCGAGACCCTCGTGATCCCGGTGTTCGTCACCGACCCTATGGGCGCAACTGCGGTGCAGGACCTGAGCATCACCCTCACCGGCAGCAATGACGGCGCCGTGATCGCCGGGGATGTCCGCGCCGCGTTGAGCGAAGCCACCGCGCAATCGGCCAGCGGCCGGCTGAGCATCAGCGATGCGGACGATGGCCAGGCCCATTTCGTGGCGCAAAGCGGCACGGCTGGCAGCTACGGCAGCTTCACGCTGCTGGACGATGGGCAGTGGAGCTATCAGCTCGACAACAGCAAGCAGGCGCTGCACGCCCTCAAGGACGGCCAGACGGTCACCGACACCTTCACGGTGTCTAGCGCCGACGGCAGCCAGCAACAGGTGAGCGTCACCATCACCGGCAAGAACGACGCCGCCGTCATCACCGGCGACGATCAGCGGACGGTGACAGAAGACCAGAATGTCGATGGCTATGGCAATCTGCATGTCACCGGCCAACTGCATGCCGATGACCCCGATGGCAGCGCCGGGCTCCTGCAGTTCCAGCAGCAGAACGGGGTGCAGGCGGCCTACGGGCGCTTCACCCTCAATGCGGACGGTTATTGGCTTTATGAAGCTGACAACAAAAACCCCGCCATCCAGCAGCTCAAGAGCGGCGAATCGCTGACCGACACCCTGACCGCGCACAGCGCCGATGGCACGCCGCACACCATCACCGTCACCATTCAGGGGCAGGACGATGCTGCCGCCTTTGTGCCGCAGGCCCAGGCCGCGCAGGTGAGTTCGGCCGATGTCTACACCATCATCGGCGTGCAGCTCTTGTCCAGCCCGCACCGCGAGTTCCAGTTCATGGCCGAGGTGCTGCTGGGCAACACCGACCCGCGCAGTTACGCCACGGCGGAAATGTCCTTCACCAACACCGGCGTGGCGCTGCGCGCGCCCGACGGCAGTCTGGCCAGCGTTTACCACGCTGTAGGCGGCATGACGACGGTGCCGCTGATGGAATTGAGGAACTGGCACAACAAGGGCCAGGGTTATGAAGTGGTGCTGGTGGACGCCACCGGCATGCCGGTCAATGTCTTCCCTCACGACGCCGGCGACCCCGACAAGATGTCGGGCTTCAACCAATATGTGACCGGTTTCAGCGGACCCTTCAATGCGGCCGCTGTGCTGTACCCGGACATGCAGGCGGCCAGCAGCGGCGGCGCGGTGCAAGGCGGCGCCTTTGTGCCGGCCATGCCCCCGGTGCTCTACGACGCGGCGCATGTGCTGGAAGACAACGGCCAGCAAATCTCAGGCTTCATCGAGGTGCAAGACGCCGACAAGGGCCAGTCGTCCATGCAGCCGATAACCGACCACCACGCGGCGCACGGCCGCTTCAGCATCGATGTCAACGGCGACTGGGTCTACCAGCTCGACAGCAGCCGCCCCGATGTTCAAGCGCTGAAAGACGGCCAAACGCTGATCGACACCATCACCGTGCACAGTGCCGACGGCACGCCGCATGCGGTCAACATCACCATCCACGGTCAGAACGACAGCGCGGTGATCAGCGGGGCCGACACCGGCAAGGTGGTGGAAGATCAGAACGTCAGCGCCGCCGGCAGTATCGAAACCCAGGGTCAGCTTTTGCTGGCCGACGCCGATGCTGGTGAAGCTGTGTTCGTGGCACAGGCCAACGCTGCGAGCAGCTATGGCGTATTCAGCTTTGATGACGACGGCCACTGGCGTTACAGCGTCGACAGCAGCCAGGCCGCCATCCAGCAGCTCAAGGCCGGTGCCACCCTGAGCGACAGCTTCACGGTGCACAGCGTCGACGGCACGGCGCATACCGTCAGCGTCACCATCACCGGCAGCAATGATGCGCCGGTCCTCACGGCGCAGAGCCAGGCGCTGGACGGCGGCGGTGCACTCTATCAGGGCCATATGAGCGCCACGGATGCCGATGTTGGCGATGCCCTGAGCTTCAGCACCACGGCCACGGTGGCGGGCTTTACCCTGCACGCCGATGGCAGCTATCAGTTCGACCCCTCGGGTGCGGCCTACCAGCATCTGACAAGTGGACAATCGCAGAATGTAGTCATTCCGATCACGGTCACCGACAGCGCGGGTGCGACCAGCACGCAAAACCTGACCCTCACCGTCACCTCGGCGGCCCATGGTGCGGTGATCAGCGGCGCGACCAGCGGCAGCCTGAGCGAGGATGGCAGCAGTGCTGTGGCCAGCGGCCAGCTGAGCATCGTCGACCCCGATGCGGGCGAGGCGCATTTCATCGCCCAGGCCAATGTGTCAGCCCAGCACGGGCATTTCAGTCTGCAGGACAACGGCGCCTGGACCTACACGCTGGACAACAAGGATGCCGCCGTGCAGGCCCTGAAGGCCGGCGAGAGCTTCAGCGAACATCTGACGGTCAAGAGCGTCGATGGCACGACCCATGTGCTGACGGTCACCGTGCAGGGCAGCAACGACGCGCCGGTGCTGCAGGCGCAGAGCCAGTCGGTCACTGAGGATGGCAGTCAGCTGCACGGCAAGATGGTGGCTCAGGATGCGGACCACGGCGATGCGCTGCGCTTCAGCACGCCCAATGCAGTGGGCGGCTTCACGCTTAATGCCGACGGCAGCTACAGCTTCGACCCCAGCCACCATGACTACCAGAGCTTGGGGGCGGGCCAGACCCGTGACATCGCCATCCCCATCACCGTCACCGACAGTGCCGGGGCCACGGCCACCCAGATGCTCAACGTCCACATCACGGGCCGTGACGACCGCACCTCCATCTATGGCGTGGACAGCGGCAGTGTGCAAGCCGGCGTGCATCCCGAGGCCTCGGGCGATCTGCACGCTAGCGATGACGATGCCGGCCAGAGCGGTTTCCGGGCTGGCACGGTCAATGGCAGCTTCGGCCGCCTGAGCATCGATGCCCAAGGCCACTGGAGCTACCGGGTCGACGAAAGCGACCCCTTCGTCATGCACCTGCTGCCCAACTCCCACTTCACCGAACAGGTGACGGTGCACAGCGTGGATGGCACCGCCCATGACATCGAGATTGAGGTCAGCGGCGCACCGGGTGGCGGCCAGCTCAGTGCGCCGGCGGACAGCGTCACTGTCCAGCATGTTGCCTTGCCGCAGGTCTGGGATGCCTACCAGGCGCAGACCGGCGGGCATGAGTTGTTTGCCGGGATCTTGGCCGCCGTCCGGGCTGGCGGCTACCAGTACCAGGCCCTGGCCGACGAGCTGGACAAGGGCAACCTCGCCACCTTTGCCAATCTGGATCTCAGCATCGCCGGCGCGCGCGTACAGGTGATCGATGCCGCCGGCAATCTGGTGCAGAGCTTCACCCCGACCGCCGAAAACGCCGCCACATTGCACATGAGTGATGTGCTGTTCTGGCATGCCCAGGGTCACCATATCGTCGTTGCCAGCGATAGCGGCCAGGACGTCGACACCGCGCGCATGTGGCTGCACAACACCGGGGACATGCACAGCATTCAGGTGATGCTGCCCAACGGCAATGGCTTCACGGCCTGGTCCGATCAATGGACCGTTGGTGAATTGTCGCTAAATGTCATGCCTGCGCCAGTACCAGTTGTCGCATCTGATGAACAGAGTGTTGATCTTACGGATATGCCGCCAAGCCAATCCGATCAAGTGAATATAGAGGTCACTCCCGTTGCCGAGCATGATGCACCACAACAGTTGATACCTATTTTGGCAGACATGACAGCGTCAGATGGTGATTCAAAAGGCGTTGATATCAATGACGAGCAACCGATGAGCATAGCGTCTCATGTAGTGGATTATTGGCAGTTTGCCGACCTGTCCGATGTTGCGCAGCGAGACAAGTCAGACGGGCATCCGTTTGCTGATCAGGTTTCGGGTTATCTGGATGCTGCGGGTATTCACGTTGAGGGGGGGGCGCAGGTGATGCCGCCAATGCCGCCGGTCGAAGCGCTCATTGATGATCATGTGAACGGGATAAATGATGAACACCACATGACATCACTGGACGAGTCTGTTAATTGTAGTGAAACGAGTGAGTCGTTGCTTGCGCCAGAGGAGCCCAGTCATCAGCATCACGGTTAATTTAGTGCACCAAGTGGTGCGCCTGCATGGTTGGTAGTAGCAATATGAAAGGAAGAGGCCGCTATTGCGGCCTCTTCAGTGATAAGTAGTTTTACACCTTATGGGAGACGTTGCTGGCCAGATAAGGTGTGATATCCACCTCGTCGATGAGTTCTGGGCTCATGTATCGTTCGGCATAGCGCAGGTAGACGCCGGAGCGGAGAAAGAGGGCAAACAGTTCGGGGTCGATATGGTGATCCTGTTGCATGAATCCCATGATGCGTATGGCCTCCGAAAGGGACTTGGCCTTCTTGTAGGGGCGATCGCCGGCGGTCAGCGCCTCGAAGATATCAGCGATGGCCATCATTCGGGCGGGAATGCTCATTTCGTCCCGTTTCAGCCGCTTGGGATAACCGGTGCCATCCATCTTCTCGTGGTGTCCCCCTGCGATTTCCGGCACCTGTTTCAGATTGGCGGGGAAGGGGAGTTTGTCGAGCATGATGATGGTCTGGATCATGTGCTCATTGATCTTGTAGCGCTCCTCGTCAGTGAGGGTGCCCCGGCGGATTGCGAGGTTGTAGAGCTCGCCGCGGTTATAGAGGTATTCGGGGGTGTTGACCTGAAATCCCCAAGGGTTGTCAGGGGCAAGGCGGTCGCGGCTGCTGCGGGTGAAGAGGTGATCCGGGCGATCGGCCAACAAGGGTTCGGTGACCGGCAGCGGTGACTCCGCTTCCCGCTGTTTGCGTGCCAGTTCATCCTGAGAGATACCCATCCGATCGGAGAGCGTGCGCTGCCAGGTACGGCCTGCGATCTGTTGCAGCCTTGCAATATCTTCTGTGGCCATAAATTCGCCCCCTTCATTGCAGCGGGCGATGAAGGCAAACTCTTCATCCAGCTGTTGCCACTGTTTTTGCAGCGTGGCCTGTAACTCGGTCTCATCACCCCCATGCAGACGTGCCTGCCAGTAGGCAATCTCGGCATCCCGTTTCAGCACTTCAAAGCGCATCCTGACCTCGTGAATGCGATCACACAGGGTTTCCAGCTTGGTGGCTTTGTCGACCACAAACTCCGGGGTGGTAACTTTGCCGCAATCGTGCAGCCAGGCCGCAATATGTATTGCTTCCCACTGTTTTTCATCGAGCGAGAAGTGTTGGAAGGGGCCATCTTTGGCCTCACATGCCGCTTCTGCCAGCATCTTGGTTAGTTCGGGGACTCGTTGACAGTGGCCACCGGTATAGGGGCTCTTGGCATCGATAGCCCCTGCGATGAGCTGGATAAAGGCTTCCAGTAGATTGCGCTGCTCCTCCAGCAGTCGCTGGGTGGTGAGCGCCACGGCGGTGGTGGAGGAGAGCGCTTTGACAAATGCCATCCGCTGCGGAGTTAGGGGCTTCTTCTGTTCATCTATCAGAAACACCAGGGTGCCGAGTAGTTGGCCATCGCGATTTTTCAGGGCTATCGGCCAGAAGGTCAGTGGAGTGTCGCTCTCCTCAATGTAGGGAAACAGGATCTGCAATTCGCTGGTGACCAATGCAACGGGTTCAAGTTCCACTCCCTGCAAGCTCCGGAACAGCGGATGGTTTGGCTGGTTGGAAGTGCCAATGCGGTGAGTTGGTTTCTGTTCCTGTACCTCGCCATTCCAGCACAATCCTGCCAGTTCCAACGTTTTGTTACTGTTATCGGAGAGATAGAGCATGCAGCCTGTTGCTCCTGTCAGTTGCTGCATTTCGGTCAGTAGCCGCACCAGCAAGCGGGGGAAGCTGGTCTCGCTGGATAGTGATGTGGAAAGCTGCAAAAAGCGCTGAATTGTCGATTTCATGTTACCCATGGCCTGGGAGAGATCGATGATTTCGGCAATATAAGTGTTGACCCTGACTGGGTCGTTGAAGTCGAAGCTGGCAATTTTCTCCGCCTCTTGCGTCAGGGCATCGAGGGGCCTAGCGGCGGTTCTGGCCAGCACGATGGCGGCGAAGAGGGCCAGGATCAGAAAAAAACCTGACAGAAGGAAGGTCTGATTGCGAATGGTGATGGCGGTGGCCAGCAACTCATCGACAGGCGCCGCAATCCAGAGTGATAGCTGAGATTCATCCGCTTCCGGCAGCTCAATGTGCATCCCTTGCCAATCATGCCCTTCTGATTGGAACGTCAGTTTATCAATACTCTGGCGTTGGCTGGCATCGATCAGATGTTGAAGCATGGGGAGGTCTGCCTCAGCGACCTTGGCTAGCCGATATGCACCGTTCTCACCGTGAATGATCATGCCGCCTTTATGACTGGTAACCAATTCCCCCATCTCATTGACGATGGCCAGTCGCATATTTGGGGTGATCATGGCAGATTTGAGCAAGCGCTCGATGGATCGCAGACTCAGGTCTACCCCGATGACGCCAGCCCCGTTCTGCATCGGTTTGGCAAAACTCAGGTTGATTTCCTGAGTATCGATCGAGATATAGGGTGGGGTTTGCACCAGTCGTCCGGCCTGCTTGGCTTGAATAAACCATGGGCGCTCTCTGGCATCAAAGAGCTGCCCTGATACCTGTTTGTGCTCGATGATGGCGAGATTGTCGGTCAGTGCGAAGATATCGGTGAGGGTTGTGGTCTCTTGGTGCCGGACGCTTTTCACGATCCAGCGGGTATTGGGGGGAGGGGCCAAGCGTTGCACCTCTGTGTCGGCAGGCCAGCGCATGAGCCAGAACATATCGCCGTTGTGGTAGCCGGCATAAACTCCGTTGGCTGATGGCTGTCCTGTTAGCAGAGTCGCCATGAATGGAATGCTCGCCATACGCGCATTGAGTGTGGTCGCCTCGATCAAGCGCTGCTGGGCGAGCATATTGGCGCTCAGAGCCGCAGGTCGAAACAGCCCCTCCAGCTCTTGAGTCGTCAGTTGACCGATCAGGCTGAATCTATCTTCTGCTTCCTTCATCAACATTATTTTAGTTTGTTGGTATTGGTGGCCGAGGGTGATCAGAGCAAACACCAGCAACAAGCCCAAAAAAAGATGGGCAATATGGACATACAAGGGGATAACGCGGCGAAAGAGATTCATGTTATCTCCTTAATTGATGAGGCTGTGAGATGTAAAATAAAAACGGGAGCTTGGCTTGCTTTATGGTATTCGCCTTTTCTGCTGCGTGCATGAGAAATCTCCCGTTGCGTTAAATCACATCACGACAGTTAATGGAAATGAAGCGAGCAATCCTTTGCCCTTTATTCACCCACCACAGAAACAGAAAGTCATTAGCGACGATATCGCGATGTCGCGGCTGAGCATGTGCATCTTGACTCGGCTCACTCCGGATATGGATTGAAATCCGCTCTTTGAGGGAAGAGCGTCGAGATATTCAGCAACCGGGTCTCTTCATCGAGCGACACCGTTACGGTGGCGCCATGGGCTTCCAGCATAATTTTGCCATGGTAGCCATTGTAGCTGATACGTTCTTCACTGTTGGGTGATGAATTCTTATCGAATAATAACGGAACGTTACTGCTATCCAGTACCGTAGTACAATCAATATTCAAGATAATGCTGTCAGGGTTTTTCAGGCAGACAATCTCTATTCTAGAAGATGGCACGGCATGGTCACATGCTAGCCGTAGCAAGATTTGAAACGCGGAATAACAGAGAAACTCGTCGCCTGCGATGAATAGCTCGTCATAGAGATAATTTTTTGGTTTAGTCAGCTTGATATCGAGTTTTTTCTCGGCATAGAGATTTTTGAATTGCACCGAGAGCCGATTGAAAATATCAAAGAGCTGGACTTTACCCGCTTTCAAAACAAACGTGCCGGTTTCAATTTTGTAGAGCTCGGTGGCCAGACGGGTTAATTCCAGAGCATCCGTCACAGATTTTCTGGTGATGGATAGCTGGGTTTTTTGGATCATGTTTAGCGATGAGTCGGCTGCCAGCTCTTCCAGCAGGTGTAGCGCATTGAGCAGGGGTTCCCGGATTTCATAGCGGATATTGAACTCGAGGCTCTCTTTGAGCGCGTTGAGTTCAAGCATCTGATCGAACTCTTTTTGCAGATCTCTTCTGGCATGTACTAGCCGCATCAGATTGGCAATGCGAAAACGCAGCATCTCGATGTCGATCGGCTTTGTGATAAAATCAACAGCGCCAAGTTTCATCGCCCGTTTACGGGAATAGATATCATCCAGTGCCGTCATAAAGACGATGGGGATGTGTTCTGAGTGGGGATGTTCACGCAAAATTCTGGCGACATCGAACCCGTTCAGATTGGGCATCATGATATCGAGCAGCACTAGATCGGGGGGATTATCCGATTGGCATATCCTGATCGCCTTTTCGCCATCCTTGACCAGCTTGAGATGAAACTCTTTGCGAAATACCGAGGTGATCAGCATCAAATTATCGGGAACATCGTCAACCACCAGAATGGTGGGGCTGTCCTGATTGCTGGCGACCAGATCGCTGTTGGAAAAACGGTGCAAACGACCGAATTCGCATTGCGAGAGTGGGGGTTGCGATTGGCTGGTTGCCGACAGCAGCCGGGTGATCCTGGTTTTAAGGGTATCGGGTTTGAGCGGGGTCAAAATAATGTCAGAGACTTTCGCTTGGACGAATTTTTCGATCAATGGGCGATCGGTCCCTGAGGTCAGGGTCAAAAAAGGCAGTGTGTGATGAGGCGCCGTACTGCGAATTTTTTTCAGCAGCGTCAGCAGATTCTTTGAGTCGATATCGATATTGCAGATGATCATGGCGGCGGGACCATCAGTCATGCAACGTTCCAGCACCTCGACACTCTCTGCTACCGTAATCTCGCTTATGCCAATAGCACGTAACTGATGGCAGAGCGCATCACTGTGCACATTATCTTTTTCCAGTACCAGCGTGGGGCCAGAAATTATGTTTGCTATATCCATATGGCTATCTGATGTGCCCATCTGTCGCTGTATCCTGCCAGCTCATTTTTAGCATGATAATATAGGGTGCATGACCTTGGTCAACTGATACCTTTACTACCTTGTGCAAGAGATTTGAATCCGCATGCAGGCACATATCTCCAGCTGATTTAAAACATCAACCTGATGTGACTACAGCAGTTGGCGCGGACCCTCTTGTGATACGCGCAGTGGTCACTATCCAATATCCGCTAGTCTCCGTTTTTTCTTTCGTTTTGGCTCTATCTATTGTGGTTAGAACGCATATTTCAATCGGGTTGTCATGGCTGCCAGCCGGGGGATCCGTTATGGTGTGAAGAAGGGCTGGCAAGGTTCGCAGCCTTCCATCATGGCAGGGAGAATCACGAGATATGGAACATCTTGCCCTCGACGCAGTGCGTCCTGTGGTGCTGGTTGTTGATGATGATACCGGCACCCTCAATTTGATGAATGCACTGCTCCGTGGACGCTACCGCATCAAGCTGGCAACCACGGGTCGCAAGGCGCTGGAAATTGCCCGTGCCGACACGCCTCCCGACCTTGTGCTGCTCGATATCATGCTGCCTGATCTGGATGGCCATGAGGTGTGTCGTCAGCTGAAAGCTGATCCGCAGACTAGCGAGATCCCGGTGATCTTTCTGACCGCCATGGCGCAAACCGAAGATGAGCGGCGGGGTTTTGCACTGGGGGCCGCCGACTACATCACCAAACCCATCAGTCCGCCGATCCTGTTGGCACGCATTGACACTCACCTGATGCTCAAACGAGCTGCAGATCAACTGAGGGCATCTCATAATCAACTGGCGTTTCCGCATGCCGGGCAATCAACGCCTCACCACGCCCTTGCGCAAGGTGCCATCATGTTGCTGGCGACGTTTGCCGAGCAGCGTGCGCTTGAGGTTCAATCTCATGCCTCGTATACCCAATCCTGCCTTAGGAGGCTGGTTTACCAGCTGGCGAACCAGTTGCACTATCGGGATGCGTTGGCTGGGCTTGATGTCGAGCTGCTTTGTCAGGCCGCTCTACTGCGGGATGTGGGGATGCTAAGTGTTCCGGAAGCCGTGCAGTGCAGCTCAGCGCCGCTGACTGCTTCAGAGCGTAAGCAGATCCTCCGCCATCCTGAGTGGGGAGAAGTTACGATCGCACGGCTGGCGAGGCTGGTTGAGGAGTCTGTTACTGCTGAGAACCTGGTGGAAGCGCGTTGTGCCGATAACCGTACCAATGGGCCACTTATAGGTTTTGACCTTGCCAGGATACTGGCTCGTCATCATCACGAGCGCTGGGATGGCACCGGCTATCCCGATGGCCTGGCGGGAGAGGATATCCCGTTGGTGGCCCGTCTGATGGCCATCGTCGATGTGTATGTCGCCCTGCTTAGTGAGCGGCCTTATCGTCCGTCCTTCTCCCGCGAGGAGGCGCTTGTGCTGATGATGGCTGGGCGAGGCAGTCAGTTTGATCCTCTGCTGCTTGATTACTTTGTCGCATTGGCGCCGACACTGCCATCTCCTGTCGGACTGGTTGACTGAGCGTGCTACACACCATGAAATCCCGTTTCGGGCACATTGCCGCCGTGCTGTTGCTCTCCCTGATGTTGGCCACGCTGGTCGATGCCTTCTATCTGGAGCTGGAGCGGCAGGAGTATCGCCAGTCGCTGGATACCCGCATTCAGCGCGAGGGCGACAATCTGCAGCAACTTACCCTCTCAAGCAAAGGGATGGGGGCGGTGCAACTGGCTGGCCGCCTCAACCGCGAGATCCAGCAATCGTCACTGCTCGAGCGGGGGGAGCTGAGCCCGAGCGAAGCTCTGCAGGTGTTGGCGCATGGGGTGAAGGCCAATCATGCCTTTGTTACCAATAAAGCAGGGGTGATTGTCGGTGATTGGGATGCGCTTGGTCGCCATGTCGTCGGGCAGGATGTGTCGTTTCGCTCCTATTTCAGGCAAGGTGTATGAAGATGGTATTCACCTGACAGTTGACCACCAACGCGAAAGTAGCACGTCGTAAACTCAGCCTCTGCTAGAACTCGCCAAAGAGCTCAATAACGTCAGCAAAGCCAGCAAGCTCATCGGCTACAGTCGTCAGCATTTCTACGAAATCCGTCGTAATTACCAGACCTATGGTGCCGAGGGCTTGCTCGACAAACTGCCCGGCTGTAAAGGCAATGCTGTTCAGATAAGCACTTTTTTGACTGATTATTCATAAATTGGATTTGAGTTGGGGAGCAAGGCTGTGTCCAGTCTATCTTCCTCCAGTCTTTATCCAGCGGGGCTTGCAATAGAAAGAGGGAGGCATCATGCCTCCCTCGCTTTTTTTGTCCTGATACTACGTGGACTGGAACTCAAATTCTCTTAAGTGAACAGCATTGCGGCTGTAAAGGGGCTCATCCCAACCGAGTCGCTCCCGAGATTGAGCAGGCCATCCTCGATTACTCCCTCACCAGGCCTACTCACGGCCCGCTGCGGGTCGCGTAAGAACTGGCTCTGCAAGGTATCAACGTCAGTGCCGGTGGGGTGCGTGGTGTGTGGCAACGGCACGACTTGCTCTCCAAACACGACCGCTTGCTGTGCCTCGAAAAACCCACCGGGAGCAGAGCATTGAGCTCAAGGGCGTGGGCAAGGTGTATCTACAAACCGTGCTGGACTGCTATAGCCGCCACGCTTGGGGGCGGCTCTACACAGCAAGCTGCCGGTGACCTCGGTTCATGTACTCAATGAAACGGTGCTGCCGTTTTTCGAAGCCCACGAGGCACGGGTCTATACCATCTTGTCGGACAACGGGCGCGAGTTCTGTGGACGCCCTGACCATCATCCCTACGAGCTGTTCCTGCAACTGGAGGGAATTGAACACAGGACAACCAAGGTACGCAGGCCGCAGAGCAACGGCTTTATCGAGCGGCTGCATCGAACATTGCTGGATGAACACTTCCGTATCAAGGGGAGAACGACTTAGTATGAGTCGGTAGAACAGATGCAGACAGACCTGGATAGCTACCTGGAGCACTACAACACCCAGCGGCCACATCAGGGCAGGATGAAGGAGGGACAGACGCCCTACAGCATGTTCAAGCAGGGTCTGAAATTGATACCGAAAGAAGTGCACACTAAAGTAGCGTAAACAAGACACCGGTTTGAGGCCGGTGTCTTGTGATAAATAGATCTGTACAGGTGGAGAACGCCTTTCTTCATCTGAAACAATGGCGAGGAATTGCGACCTTATACACCAAAAACACGAGTTCGTATTTGGCCGCTGTACAGTTCCGATGCACGTATTTATGGTCCTCAATTTTATGACGACAGCCCCTAGGCGATTACTATTCTAACTCTGGGGGCGCCGATGCTTGCTTGGGGGGCGGTGGTGTTGGTGCTGAAAACAGCTTTCCTGAGGTGAGCAACATCAGCGTCATCAGAAATAGACTCGCGATGAAGACGTTGGCGAAAATAAAGAGGATGGGCGCGAGTATAGAGATTGCTCCGCTATCGCCATTTCCGACCAGCCGAAGTGGCGCTGCAGCAATCGCAGTCACGCCGAAGCTGAAGGCCCAGAGGCCGGGCACCGCGCCGGCTTCGGCAATCCAAGGGGAAAGCCGCGCGAGAATCAGCAGTTGGAGCAAGCCGTAGCCGATTAGAGCATGGGCGAATATATCAGGCGTGCCACCGCTGACCGCGATGTAAGCCAGCGCGCCGACGGGGGCTGGGGCAAGCTGGATACCGAGCGTAGTGCGTAGTTCGGCCGGCGTCGTAGGCCCAGTCAACAGGCGGTTCAGCAGCACCGATTCCATTGCAAGCCAAGAGAAGATGCCTGCACCGAAGGAGAGTTGGCCCCAGTCGGCATGGCCGAGAGAGGTCACCACCGTTGCCGTGATAAAGCTGCCTGCAACGGTCGGCAAGTAAAGCACTGCTGTGGTCGTGCCCGACTCGCGTTCACCATGCCAGAGCTGTCCGGTGCGCCAGACGCCGAAGCCGAG
This sequence comes from Aeromonas sp. JL9, assembly GCF_024436075.1. Lineage (NCBI taxonomy): Bacteria > Pseudomonadati > Pseudomonadota > Gammaproteobacteria > Aeromonadales > Aeromonadaceae > Aeromonas > Aeromonas sp. JL9. The sequence continues at coordinate 22,505 of NZ_JANFNV010000044.1, forward strand.
CGTGAAGAGGAAGCCGGCAACAAAGAGGATGTGAGCACCAGTTTGCCAATGTGGCAACAGTCCGCCCGCAATCAGCATGGTGGACACACCGGCGAGGCCAATGAAACAACAGAGTATAGGATGCGCGGCTTCAGCAGCAAGCTGCTCCGGTGCGTGCATGGCCTTGGAAATATAGAGGGCAGTAAGCGCTAGCCAGACAATACCTGCGATGAGGTAGATAAGTTCAGCAATACCGGATGGAAGCTGCCAGGCCTGCGCTGCGGCACGCCAAGCATTGGCGAGGCCCGCAAGTCCAAGGATGATGCCGAAATACCCTGCTGGTACATTGATGACCAGTTTAGAGAAGCTGCGCGGTGACGGCGATATAGTGGTGAATGCGTGGTCTGACTGCATGGTAGTGCTGCCTTGAACGAAGAAGGTGATGAAGCTGGGCGATAGGAATTTCAATTCCACTTTTCGAATTTTTCTCGTACGTACCGATCCTAGTCAATCATGAATTCGTGTGCAAGCTGCCTGGCTGTCCCTTAAAACTCGTTCAGGAATGTCCTTTGTCTATGCCAGTGTAACCGTTTATCGACAGGGACTTGATGCATACAACTCGGCAGGGATTGTATTTATAGTGATGTGATATATATCAGCGTATAAGGAGTGAGCCTAAAAGGCCACACCTATATAAGGTGTGGCAAATGTAGGCAGTAGTTGAATAATCAACGTCTATTAGCGAGCAACGTCTTAGCTGAATCAATCATTGCAACATAGCCACAGGCTGACATCATTATATCTTTTAATACCAGCCGGCCTGCTCCAGATAAGTATGGGAAGCCATAATGTAAATCTCCCATATTTTGAACCCATGTCTCCGGTGTAAATACTAAAAAGCTGTAAGTGATAAATGGAGTTAGAAAAGCCATAATCGCACCCACAAGACCAAGTAATGGGAATTTGAAATTGGCTAAAATAAATATTGCAAAAATTATTTCAACAATGCCCAGTCCATTGGAGTAACCATAAGTATTATTCAACTTATGCCACGCCTTGTTTTTCGAAATCAATTCTCCTTCATGATTTAGATACGATTTATATTCTTCTGGATACTCGTAGAAGAAAGACATAAAGGGACTGTTTGCAACAAAGGGTGTGATGCTTTCTGATTCATAGGGAATGAATTTCAACAATCCGATCCATATAAATACCACACCTATTGCGATGCGACAGAGATTAGCTCCTGAATGTTCACTTTTAGAAATCATTCTTAAAAAATTATTGAATGCCAACATGCTTACCCCTTAAAGTATTTTTATCTATAGCTAAGAATGCTTTATATTATTCTTTACGCCATTCCATTTTCCCGTTATTACAATACCGCCTTAACTCAGGCTGCTTCGGTTGACATAAGCTTGAATTCGTAATCCAGAGCAGGGTAAGCAGTACACCACGAAGAGTGACAGAAAGCCTTTTTCATATCACAGCATAATGACTTCTGACTTCTGACTTCTGACTTCTGACTTCTGACTTCTGACTTCTGACTTCTGACTTCTGACTTCTGACTTCTGACTTC
>NZ_JANFNV010000044.1:24162-24238 GCF_024436075.1 Aeromonas sp. JL9
TGTAGTGGTCAACTAAATCCGGACACTTGGTTAGGCCGAACCTCGGCTTTTGCTGGCGGTATCCCGTCATTGTATT
>NZ_JANFNV010000045.1:0-23311 GCF_024436075.1 Aeromonas sp. JL9
TACAATGACGGGATACCGCCAGCAAAAGCCGAGGTTCGGCCTAACCAAGTGTCCGGATTTAGTTGACCACTACAGTCTGACACGACAAAACTTCAGAGCATGCTTACAGTTTTGGAAACAATATCCACTAGCCACAGGTGCTACCTTCGAGTACTCGTCAAAGACACTCAACCAGTGACGAGTATCACAATCTGACAAAGGAAGATCTCCTATACGGGGATAGACCCACTTCGCAAATTGCTGGCGATGCTTCTCACTGTTCGACCTTTTCTTCTCGGCGTGATGGCAGAGCCAATACTCGAGTGCATCTTTCACTGTGACAGGTTTGAGCCTTTCATCTTTCCCGATCCGCGTCATCAAGGCGGGATCATTTCCCTCTTCCAGCCAAGCTCGACATTGCGCCGCCTTTTTCCTTGCTTCGGAAAGCGATAGCCCCCCCTCCTGTCCGGTATATGAGCCCAGAGTCAGGTTTTTTGCCTTGCCTAAAATTCGATAGCGGTACACAAAGCTGACTTTGCCGCTATTCCTCCAAAGAACAGAGAGCCCATCCCTATCCGCAACCTTTCTGGGCGTATCATCATCGTGACCACGTAGCATTGCTTTGAGTTTTGAATCTGAGATTGCCATTTTGAACCCACACATGAACCCACACTTGTCTTATATCCCCTAAGATGGCTTTAGACAAGAATGGAAAGTTAAATGATAAAAATCAAACAGATGGTGTTTATTTGCAAACAACATCAAACAGCATTAGACCGGTGGTGCGATAATACGGCATGAACTGATTGCTGGCCGCGAGCCGCGACGGCGGTTCAAGGCAGATGCGAAAGGCGCCAGGTAGCAATACCTGGCGCCTTTCCTTTATGCTCTCCCATCCATTTCACCATGGCGACCCCGATGAACCGCACTCCCCTGCTGCTGATGGTACTGGTCACCCTGCTGGCCGCCGCTGGCTGGCTCTTCTCGAAAGAGGCGATCCGCGAACTCCCCCCTGCCGCCTTTATCGGCAGCCGCTTCCTGCTGGCGGCGCTGCTGTTGCTCCCCTTGGCTTGGTTGCGTGAACCGCCGCCGACTCGCGCCCAACTGGTGCGCGCCGCCGGTTGCGGCACATTGCTCGGTGCCAGCCTGCTGCTGTGGGTCACCGCCATCAGCCAGAGCGATGCGCTGGGCAGCGGCGCCTTTATCATGAGCGTCGCCACCCTGATGGCCCCGCTGGCCGCATGGGGAGCCTTTCGGGCCAAGCCCGGCCGCCACTACTGGCTCACCCTGCCCATCGCCATCGCCGGTTTGCTGCTGCTCTCCAGCAGTACCCACTGGGGCGTGTCGCTCTCGCTGTTCTGGTTTCTGGCGGCGGCCACCACCCTCGGTATCCAGCTTGCCGTCCATCGCCACTTCGCCCAATCCATTGCCCCCACCTGGCTCACCTGCATCCAGCTGGCGATGACCGGTCTGCTCGGCACCCTGCTCTCCCTGCTGACCGAGCAGTGGCCCGAGGCCGGTGTCAGCCACGGCATCTGGGGCTGGTTTGCGGCGAGCGTCTTGATCGCCACCACCCTGCGCTACTGGCTGCTCACTCATGCGTTGAGCAAGATGACCACCGCCCACGCCGCCCTGATGATGCTGCTGGAACCGGTCTGGACCCTGATCCTGAGCACCCTCTTCTATAGCGAACCGCTCGGTGGTGCCAAACTGGCTGGAGCCGGACTGGTGCTCGGCGCCCTGGTGCTCTACCAACTGCCCCTGCTGCTGCGCAGTCGCATGCTGAAACCGGCACGCTAGATGCCCACTGCAAACGCCTCTATGCGGATGAAATAACCAACGAAAAGAGGCCAGCAGTTGCAAGCCCCTTTTGTTGCATTGTCACTGCGAGCTGTTTGGGCCATGTTCTCGGCTCGACCTCATGCTTCTGATCCCCTCTTGAACGTCCCTTGGCGCCCAGTTAGCGGCTTGAAAAAGCGAGCTTGATCCCGAGTCCGACAAACAGAGTGCCTATGCCCCGGTTGAGCCAGCGACCAAGACGCTGTGACAACCGAACCCTGTGGCTGGCATAGACGGTGGTAAAGACCAGCAGGTGACACCAGATGATGCCGCCCAGATTGAAGATGCAGCCAAGCAGGATAAAAGCGAGCGCCTTGTCGGGGGCATCCGGCGCGATGAACTGGGGCACGAAGGCGAGGAAAAAGAGCGCCACCTTGGGATTGAGCACATTGGTCAGCACTCCCTGCCGGTAAATCTGGCCATAGGAGAGGGCAGGCAGGGTGGCCCCTCCCTCCATTGCACCCGTAGCCTGCTGGCGCAGCAGAGAGAACCCCAGATAGATGAGGTAGATGGCGCCAGCCAGCTTGATAAGGGCAAACAACTCGGCCGAGGCGCTGAGCAGGGCAGACAGACCGAGGGCCGCCGCCAGCACATGCACCATGACACCGGTGCCGATGCCCAACGTCGCGACCGAACCGGCACGCCACCCTTGCGAGCCACTGCGCAGCATGACCAGCAGGGAGTCCGGACCCGGCATGATATTGAGCAGCAGCCCCGAGACCATAAACAGAGCAAGATCATGAATACCGAACATCACCCCTCCCCTCGTAAAGCAAAACCAAATAAAAGGGCTCCGCAGAGCCCTCTTTTCTTTCACTCTGCGGCAGCTGACGTATCATCAGCTGTCCCGCCAGCCATCAGGGCCGCAGCGCCTTGTCCGCCCGGGAGATGCCGCAGACGCCGGAGCGCACCACTTCGATGATCTCGTTGGTCTGGGCGGCCGTTTTGATAAAGGCATCCAGCTTCTCGCTGGTACCCACCAGCTGCACCGTGTACTGCTCAGGAGTGACGTCGACGATCTGGCCGCGGAAGATATCTGCCAGCCGTTTCAGCTCGTCACGGGCACCACCGGCGGCGCGCGCCTTGACCAGCGCGATCTCCCGCTCGATATGCTCCCCTTCGCTCAGGTCGCACACCTTAAGCACATCCACCAGCTTGTGCAGCTGCTTCTGGATCTGCTCCAGCACCCGCTCGTCACCCATGGTGACTATGGTCATGCGCGACAGGGTGGGATCCTCGGTGGGCGCCACCGTCAGAGTCTCGATGTTGTAGCCGCGCTGGGAGAAGAGACCCACCACCCGGCTCAGGGCGCCGGATTCGTTCTCCAGCAGTACTGAAATGATGTGTCTCATCAGGTTCTCTCCGTCTTGCTCAGCCACATCTCATCCATGGCACCAAACTTGATCTGCATCGGATAGACGTGCTCATCCGGGTCGACCGAGATATCCATGAACACCAGCCGATCCTTCATGGCGAAGGCCTTCTCCATGGCGCTCTCCAGCTCGGCCGGATCACTGACCGCGATGCCGACATGGCCATAGGCTTCCGCCAGCTTGACGAAGTCCGGCAGGGACTCCATGTAAGAGTGGCTGTGACGACCGCCGTAGAACATCTTCTGCCACTGCTTGACCATGCCCAGCGCACGGTTGTTGATGGAGATGATCTTGATGGGCACCCCGTACTGCATGCAGGTGGAGAGCTCCTGAATGTTCATCTGCACCGAGCCATCACCGGTGACGCAGCAGACCACCGCATCAGGGTTGGCAAACTGGGCCCCCATGGCGGCCGGAATACCAAAGCCCATGGTGCCAAGGCCCCCCGAGTTGATCCACTGGCGCGGTTTGGCAAACGGGTAGTAGAGGGCAGCAAACATCTGGTGCTGGCCGACATCGGAGGCGACGAACGCCTGACCCTGAGTCACTTTGTAAAGGGTCTCGATAACCTGTTGCGGCTTGATCTGGGTAGCCGACTTTTCGTAGGCCAGACAGTGACGGGAGCGCCACTGGTTGATCTGGCTCCACCAGTCCGCCAGCGCCTCCTTGTCGTTATCGAAGCCACACTCGCGGATCACTTCCAGCATCTGCTCCAGCACGGTCTCCACCGAGCCGACGATGGGCACATGAGCCTGCACCGTTTTGGAGATGGAGGTGGGGTCGATATCGATATGAACCACGGTCGCATTGGGGCAGAACTTGGCCACATTGTTGGTGACGCGGTCATCGAAGCGGGCACCGACGGCGAAGATGAGATCCGCGTTGTGCATGGTCTTGTTGGCTTCGAAGGTGCCGTGCATCCCCAACATGCCGATAAATTGCGGATGGACGCCGGAGAAAGCCCCCAGCCCCATCAGGGTGGTGGTCACCGGCAGATTCAGCAGCTCCGCCAGTTTGGTCACCAGATGGTCCGCATTGGCGTTGATGGCGCCACCGCCCACGTACATCACCGGGCGCTGGGCTTCTACCAGCAGCTTGGCTGCCCGCTTGATCTGCCCTTTATGGCCAGACTTGGTCGGATTGTAGGAGCGCAGGGAGACCGTCTCGGGATACTGGTAGGGGAATTTTTCTTTCGGGTTCTGCACATCTTTGGGCAGATCCACCACCACCGGCCCCGGGCGGCCGCTGGCGGCAATGTAGTAGGCCTTCTTGATGGCCTCGGGAATATCGCTCGCCTTCTTGCACAGGAAGCTGTGCTTCACCACCGGGCGGGAGATACCGATCATGTCGGTCTCCTGGAACGCATCCTCACCGATCATGCTGGTCGGCACCTGGCCGGAGAGGATCACCAGCGGAATGGAATCCATATAGGCGGTGGCAATACCGGTAATGCAGTTGGTCGCTCCCGGGCCCGACGTTACCAGCACAGTCCCCACCTTGCCGGTGGAACGGGCGTAACCGTCAGCCATGTGAACCGCGGCTTGCTCGTGCCGCACCAAGACATGCTCCATCTTGCCGTTTTCGAAGAGAGCGTCATAGATGTCGAGCACTGAGCCACCAGGGTAGCCGAAGACGTGCTCAACTCCCTGATCTTCCAGCGCTCTAACCACCATCTGGGCGCCTGATAACATCTCCATGATAAAGCCCTCCAGGCTTTGCTCCGTTTAGCGAATCCCGCCGACGATGCCGTGCTTCCCGGCACGGCCCGATCCGTTTCTTGTTGTTATCTGAATGCAGATCGGTCCAATTCAGCCCCGTCGACAGTAGAAAAAAAGGATTTTTCCGTCATTCACCCGAAAATAGGGTGAAAAACCAACTTAACCCGCTTCATAACGCTTGTCCACGGCTTTATCTGACCAGAACAGTCATACATTTCAACCGGCTATTAACATTCAATGACTTGCCGTAGCGACCATGAGACAAAAGGGAAGGAAGTCGGGGAATGGCCAGCGGATCATTCCGCAGAGGGGAAAAACAGCCACAAAAAAGCCCACCGCTCAGCGGTGGGCTTGATGACGGATGATGATTCAGTTGTCCTGATCCGGCTCCGCCAGCCAGATCTGCTGATCCGGATCGGTCTCTTCACTGACCGAAATGCTGACCCCCATATCGAGCAACTCGTGCAGGGTGAGATTGTCAGCCAGGTTCATGACTTCGCCGTTTTCATTGGTAAAGCGCATTTGCTCCGTCCTCTCCTTGGTGGGATCGCCTTTCAGTCTAGTCAACAACGCTCACTTGCGATAACCAGCAACTGGATAAACAGTCGCCGCCATCCAGCTCGCTCAGGCGATCACTCACCTCCTCCGGAAACAGGGTGCGAGCCCAGAGCCGCCGCGACAGAGAGGCCACGCTCTCGTCGGCTCCCGCCGCCAGCCAGCGGGCCAGCTCCCCCGCTACATCGGGGTAACAGACAGCCCCCGGCGAGGCGCTGTCTAGCCAGGTACGCACCAGATTGGCGTCGAGCACATCCATCAGGGTCGCCAGCCCCATCATCTCGAGCGTCTTGCCATTAGTCAGCTGCTCGAACTGACCGCCGAGGGGTTTGACCAGCAGCTTCTTGCCGAGGGTGAGCGCCTCGGAAGCCAGCTCGAAACCCGCGTTGGAGATGACGCCGCGACAACCGGCCAACACGGCGATAAACCCGTGCCGCGATGGTGGTTCGAAGCGCAGGTTGCGCCATTGGCTGGGGGTGCGAATGGCGGGGTGAAAGCAGACGAAGCGTTGCTGACCAAAGCGCGACAACAGGGCGGCGATCGCCTCGGTCTGCTCGAACGGCAGATAAACCAGGATCTCTCCGTTATCCGGTGCAGCGGCGATAGGGTCGATTACCGGCGGCAGCAAGGGGTGGCCGAAGTGAAACCAGTGCAGCCCGAGCGGCTGATCCACAGGAGCAAAGTGGCGCATCAGCTGGCGGCTGACCCCATCCTCCCCCCAACGTGGGATGGGCCAGTTGAAGCTGGCCTGATGGCTGACGGTGAGGCTCGGCTTGCCATAGCGGCGGGCGGCGTGGGCGGTCAGCGGCTCAAAATCGCTCACCACCAGATCGTATTCGCTGCAATCGAGAGACCGCAGATCCCGCCAGAAGGTGAGCGGCGAGGCGGCTTGCAGGGTACGCCACGGAGAAACTCGCCCCTCGTGACTGACAAAAGTGAGGCCGGGAAAGGCGCGGTAGGCGCCAAACTCCTCCATGTCGAAGTAGCGGTCGGCAGGGCGACCGCTGAAGAGATAATCCACCTCGACCCCTGCCGTGCGCAGCGCCCGCGCCAAAGTGCGACTGCGACTGATATGACCGTTGCCGGTGCCTTGCACCCCAAACAGTATCCTCATGAGTGGCTCCAGCCGAGCGCCAGCACGGCGCAACCGCCACCCAGCAGGGCACCGGCAACCAGATCGCTCAGGTAGTGTACCCCGAGCAGCAACCGGGATGCCCCCACCAGCGCCGCCCAGCCAAACAGCAGGGGCGCCCAGAGCGGAAAGCCGGTGGCCAGTATGGTGGCCATCAGAAAAGCGGCGGCGGTGTGGCCGGAGGGGAGGCTGTAACGATCGGAGGGGGTGATAAAGACCGGCACGCCGACCGGCCGTTGCCGTTTCAGGCTGTTTTTCAGCAGCAGATAGAGGGGCAGTTCGATGGCGAAGGCGAGCAGCGCCAGTCGCACCAGCTCCCGCTCTGCCTCCCCCTGCCACCAGAGCAGGGCGGCCAGCACAGCGTAAAGCGGGCCATCGCCGGTGCGGGAAATGAGACGACTCACCCTCGCCTGCTGCCGGTTGTAGCCGTGAAGCAGGCAGACCCGGCACACCTGCAGGTCCCATTGCTGGATCTTGTTCATATCCCCTCCTTCCCTGAATTCTGCTTGCAGAGTAAGAAAGCTGGATGACGTTACGTTGAACAAGGGATAACAGATTTATGAAAAAAGGGCCGAATGGCCCTTTTTAATCTCGATGTGACGGCAAAATCAGTGGCTGCCGCGCAGACCGGTCTCCATCAGACGGCAGTTGTGGTCCGCCAGACGGGCCATGAAATGCTCATCCACTTTCAGGCCAAACACCTGCTCGTAGAGATCTTTCATCACGAATGGCTGCCACATCATGCTGAGGAAGGAGATCTTCAGCATGTCGGGATCCAGGTTGTCACCCAGCTCACCGTTGGACTTCATGGTTTCCAGCAGGGCATCGAACTGCGGCAGCTGACGTTCCAGCAGGCGGTTCAGCACAAAATCCCGGCCCGGGCTCTTCTCGGTCGACAATGCGCTGGAGATGGCAGAGGTCAGCTCGCTGTTGGGCGCCATCACCTGATAGTAGGTGTTGAGCAGCTCGTTGAGGCTGTGATTGCTGTGTTCATCTTGCCAGGCATGGTCGAGGGGCTCGGCGACATCGCCCAGCACCGCCTTGTAAAGACCCTCTTTACTGCCGAAGTAGTAGTGGATCATTGCCAGATTGGAGCCAGCAAGCTCCGCGATTTCGCGTGTAGTTACCTTGCTATAGGGAGTATTGAGAAAACGCTCACGGGCGGCAGCAAGCAACTTATCACGAATGTCAGAACGTCCGACCGGACGACCAGGTCTACGTTTTTCCATTTAACACCTCAGATAATTCAGCCAATGCTGATAAGTCGATCTGGTTGTGCAGAGAATAGAGCACAGCAGGAATGACCAGATAATCGGTCATGGGCCGAATATGGGACAAGGAAATTTGCAATCCTTTACAATCCGATTAAATACGTCAGCAGATTGCCCCTGACCTTCCGTGTTGACACAGCATAAAAATCTCGATATTGGTAAAAGCGTTATCGACTGGAAGGAATAACAACGTCATGCGTATCGCCACCCCGCTACTACTAATCTCCCTAATCGCGTTAACTCGCGCGGGATCCTTGTAGCCGGGCTAAGGCATAGCCGGAATTTACAAAAACCCGTGCACCCTGCACGGGTTTTTTTATGCCGCCGCAGGATGCACGTTACCGAACTTAGGAAGAGGGAAGTCACATGTCAGATCGGGTCATCATATTCGACACCACCTTGCGTGATGGTGAGCAGGCCCTGGCGGCCAGTTTGACAGTCAAGGAGAAGCTGCAGATCGCCCAGGCACTGGAACGGCTCGGTGTCGACGTCATGGAGGTGGGCTTCCCGGTCTCCTCTCCCGGCGATTTTCACTCGGTGCAGACCATCGCCCGCCACATCAAAAACAGCCGGGTCTGCGCCCTCGCCCGCGCCCTGCCCAAGGATATCGATGCCGCCGGCGAAGCCTTGCGGGTCGCCGAAGCATTTCGAATCCACACCTTTATCTCCACCTCCTCCATCCACGTGGAGAGCAAGCTGAAAAAGAGCTTCGAGGATGTGCTGGAGATGGGGGTCAGCGCCATCAAGCACGCCCTGCGCTACACCGATGATGTGGAGTTCTCCTGCGAGGATGCCGGCCGCACCCCCATCGATAACCTCTGCCGCATGGTGGAGGCCGCCATCAAGGCGGGCGCCCGCACCATCAATATCCCCGATACCGTGGGCTACACGGTACCGACCGAGTTCTCCGGCATCATCCACACCCTGTTCAACCGGGTACCCAACATCGACAAGGCCATCATCTCGGTCCACTGCCATGATGATCTGGGGCTCTCGGTGGCCAACTCCATCGGCGCGGTGCAGATGGGGGCCCGCCAAATCGAGTGCACCATCAACGGCATCGGCGAGCGGGCGGGCAACTGCTCGCTGGAAGAGGTGGCGATGATCCTCAAAACCCGCGCAGACCTGCTCGGGGTGCAAACCAATATCCGCCACAACGAAATTCATCGCACCAGCACACTGGTCAGCCAGCTCTGCAACATGCCGGTGCAGCCCAACAAGGCGATAGTCGGGGCCAACGCCTTCTCCCACAGCTCCGGCATCCATCAGGATGGGGTGCTCAAGGCGAAAAATACCTACGAAATCATCACTCCCGAGAGCATCGGCCTGACCCAGAACAACCTCAACATGACCTCCCGCTCCGGCCGCCACGTCATCAAGCACCGGATGGAGTCCATGGGCTACGCCGAGAGCAGCTACGACCTCGACCACCTCTACGGCAAGTTCCTGACCCTGGCCGACAAGAAGGGGCAGGTGTTCGACTACGACCTCGAAGCGCTGGCCTTCTTCAGCCAGATCCACGAAGAGCCGGAGCACTTCAAACTGGAGTACCTCGGGGTCCAGAGCGGCAGCTCGGTGCTGGCCACCGCCTCGGTCAAATTGAAGGTGGGACAGGATCTGATCTGCGAAGCGGCCACCGGCAATGGCCCGGTGGATGCGGTCTACCAGTGCATCAACCGCATCACCGGCTATGAGATCCGCATCGACAAATATGCCCTCAAGAGCAAGGGCGAAGGGGAAGATGCCCTCGGTCAGGTCGATATCGTCGCCAAGTACAAAGGGCGCAAATTCCACGGCATGGGACTGGCCACCGACATCATCGAATCCTCGGCCCACGCCCTGCTCCATGTGATCAACAGCATCTGGCGCGCCGATCAGGTGGCCGAACAGATGGAACGCAATAACAGCATCAAATCAGAAACCGTCTGAGCAGGACTCGCAGCCACACAGACAGCATGGAATGACAACATCGGGACGGGGAACGTCTGAACCGGTAACCGCGCGCAGCGTCGGGGAAACCGGACAGAGGGATCTCAAAGACAATATCAGGATGGAGAGTGTATGAGCAGTTATCGGATCGCAGTATTGCCGGGTGACGGCATTGGCCCTGAAGTGATGGCCGAGGCCATCAAGGTGCTGGAGAAGGTGCAGGCCAGGTTCGGCCTCGCCTTCGAGTATGATCGCCATGACGTGGGCGGCATCGCCATCGACAACCACGGCACCCCGCTGCCGCAAAGCACGATCAAAGGTTGTGAAGCGGCCGATGCCGTGCTGTTTGGCTCGGTAGGCGGCCCGAAATGGGAACATCTGCCCCCCAACGATCAGCCGGAACGTGGCGCCCTGCTGCCCCTGCGCGCCCACTTCAAGCTGTTCTGCAACCTGCGTCCGGCCCGCATATACACCGGTCTGGAGCAGTTCTCACCCCTGCGCGCCGATATCTCCGATCGCGGTTTTGACATCGCCTGCGTGCGCGAGCTGACCGGCGGCATCTACTTCGGCCAACCCAAGGGGCGTGAGGGAGAAGGCGCGAACGAGAAGGCGTTCGACACCGAGGTGTACCATCGCTTCGAGATTGAGCGCATCGCCAAGATTGCGTTCGAATCGGCTCGCGTGCGCCGTGGCAAGGTCACCTCCATCGACAAGGCCAATGTGCTCGCCTCTTCCATTCTGTGGCGCGAGGTGGTGACGCAAGTCGCCAAGTCCTATCCGGACGTAACCCTCAACCATATGTATATCGACAACGCCACCATGCAGCTCATCAAGGACCCGTCCCAGTTCGACGTGCTGCTCTGCTCCAACCTGTTCGGTGACATCCTCTCCGACGAGTGCGCCATGATCACCGGCTCCATGGGCCTGCTCCCCTCTGCCAGCCTCAACGAATCGGGTTTCGGCCTGTTCGAACCGGCCGGTGGTTCGGCCCCGGATATCGCCGGCAAGGGTATTGCGAATCCCATTGCCCAGATCCTCTCCGCCGCCCTGATGCTGCGCTACAGCCTGGGCCAGGAAGCCGCAGCTCAAGCCATCGAGCAGGCCGTGGCCCAGACCCTGGCCGAGGGTTACTTCACCGCCGACCTGCATCAGGCCAGCGCCCGCCATCCGGTGCAGAGCACGTCCGAGATGGGTAGCCAGATCGCCGCCCGGATCTGAGCCGCATAACAGAGAACAAGGAAGAGAGAAGCAATGGCCAAGACCCTCTATCAGAAAGTATTCGACGCCCACGTGGTACGGGAAGTGGAAGGGGAGACCCCCCTCATCTACATCGACCGCCATCTGGTGCATGAAGTGACCAGCCCGCAGGCATTCGACGGCCTGCGCGCCATGAATCGCCAGCTGCGCCGCCCGGACCTGACCTGGGCCACCATGGATCACAACGTCTCCACCACCACCAAGGACATCGCCGCCTCCGGCGAGATGGCCCGCATCCAGATGGAGACGCTGGCGGACAACTGCAAGGAGTTCGGGGTTCGCCTCTACGATCTCAACCACAAATATCAGGGGATCGTCCATGTGATGGGCCCCGAGCTCGGCATTACCCTGCCCGGCACCACCATCGTCTGCGGCGACTCCCACACCGCCACTCATGGCGCCTTCGGCTCGCTGGCGTTCGGCATCGGCACTTCCGAAGTGGAACATGTGATGGCGACCCAGACCCTGAAACAGGGCCGCGCCAAGACCATGCGCATTTCGGTCAACGGCAAGCTGGCCGAGGGCATCAGTGCCAAGGACGTGGTACTGGCCATTATCGGCAAGGTCGGCCACGCCGGTGGTACCGGCTACGTGGTGGAGTTCGCTGGCGATGCCATTGCGAGCCTCTCCATGGAAGGGCGGATGACGGTGTGCAACATGGCCATCGAGCTGGGCGCCAAGGCGGGGATGATCGCTCCCGACCAGACCACCATCGACTACATTCGTGGCAAGGAGTTTGCCCCTAAGGGCGAGGTACTGGAGCAGGCCATCGCCTACTGGCAGAGCCTCAAGAGCGATGAAGGTGCCCACTTCGATGCCGAAGTGGTGCTGGACGCCGCCGATATCGCCCCGCAGGTCACCTGGGGGACCAACCCGGGCCAGGTGATTGCCGTCAATGAGCCGATTCCGGCACCGGAATCCTTCAGCGATCTGATGGAGCAGCAGTCCGCCCGCAAGGCGCTCGCCTACATGGATTTGCAGCCAGGCCAGAAGCTCTCCGACGTTGCCATCGACAAGGTATTCATCGGTTCATGCACCAACAGCCGCATCGAGGATCTGCGCGCTGCCGCCGCCATCGCTCGCGGTCGCAAGGTAGCCGCTGGCGTGCAGGCGCTGGTGGTGCCGGGCTCCGAGCAGGTGAAGGCGCAGGCCGAAGCCGAGGGGCTGGACAAGATCTTCATCGAGGCCGGCTTTGAGTGGCGCCTGCCCGGCTGCTCCATGTGTCTGGCGATGAACAACGACCGGCTGCAACCGGGGGAGCGCTGCGCCTCCACCAGCAACCGCAACTTCGAAGGGCGTCAGGGCCGCGCAGGCCGCACCCATCTGGTGAGCCCGGCCATGGCCGCCGCGGCCGCCGTCACCGGCCGCTTCGCCGACATTCGCGCACTGTAAGAGGATATTTCGATGACCGGATTCAAACAGCATAAAGGGATCGTCGTCCCCCTCGACAGCGCCAACGTCGACACCGACGCCATTATTCCGAAGCAGTTTTTGCAAAAAGTAAACCGCATCGGTTTTGGCAAGCACCTGTTCCACGACTGGCGCTTCCTCGACTATGCCGGCCAGCAGCCCAACCCCGAGTTTGTACTCAACCAGCCGCAATTCGCCGGTGCCAGCATTCTGCTGGCCCGCGAGAACTTCGGCTGCGGCTCGAGCCGCGAGCACGCCCCATGGGCGCTGGCGGACTACGGCTTCAAGACCATCATTGCCCCGAGCTTTGCCGATATTTTCTACGGCAACGCTATCAACAACGGCATGGTGCCGGTGCGTCTGAAGGAGGAGGAGGTCGACGCCCTGTTCCAGCTGGTCGCCGCCCAGCCGGGCATCCAGATCGAAGTGGATCTGGAAGCGAATCAGGTACGTGCAGGTAGCCTCAGCTTCGGTTTCGAGATCGACGAATTCCGCCGTTATTGCCTGCTCAACGGCTTGGATGCCATCGGCCTGACCCTGCAGCACGAGGCCGCCATCAGCGCCTTTGAGGCAAAGCAGCCGAGCTGGATTTAATCAGCCAGTTGCAAAAAACGAGTAGAATCAACAGGGAGCTTCGGCTCCCTGTTTTACTGTCCACTACGCTTCCCAATTTGGGCCACAGGAACTGGCCCGTGCCACAGGAAAGGATGATGAAGAGACCGACGGCAATTCCTCTGCTCTGTGCCCTGCTGCTTGCCCTGCCTGCTGGGGCCAGCCAAACCAGCTTCAACAACAGCCTCGGCCAGATCAGCGTCGGCTGGCAGGATAGCGAAGGCAAACCCCAACAGCTCACCTACCGGCTCGAACAGGGCAAGTTGCCGCCCCTTATCGCCTATCGCCCGGCGAGAATGCAGGAGGAGGTGTTGCAGGTGTTGCTGCGGGAGGTGCGCCAGAACTACCCCGAGGTGCAGTTCACCCTCGCTCGCCCCTCGCTGGAGCTGCATCTGAAAAGCCGCAATCAGGACAAGGCGCGCGAGGCGATGGCCTTTCTGCAGTCCAAGCGGAGCAAAGAGGAGCAGGCGTGGCTGACCAAACACTACTTCCAGTATTTCAACACCCCGGACGGGCAGCTGGCGGTGAAGCAGGATCATGTGCGCATCGCGCTGGAAAGTCGCAGCGGGCTGGCTCCGCTGGCGGATCAACTCAAGCAGCAGGGCAGCACCGAAACGGAAGCGCGCCAGAAAACCGTCGCCCATATGCTCACCTTTATCCAGAGCATCCCCTATCAGCAGCTCGATAGCCTGAACGGCAGGCAGGGCAAGGGATTTCTATCTCCCCGTCAGGTGCTGGAGCAGAACCGGGGTGATTGCGACAGCAAGGTAACCCTGATGGCCGCCATGCTGGCCCAGCTCTTTCCCGAGCTGAAACAGGCTATGGTGTTCGTCCCCGGCCATGCCCTGCTGGCCGTTGACCTGCCCGCCAAACCGGGGGATGTGACCCTCAACTGGCAGGGGCAGAACTACCTGTTGCTCGAACCTACCGGTCCAGCCACCTTGCCTGCGGGCCAAATAGCATCGACCAGCAAAACGCTGGTCGATAGCAAGCAGTTGAGTGTGCAGCCGGTTCAGGAGAAAGGTTAATCCCCTCCCTCTGCCGATGAAGAGAGAGGATTAACCCTGAGGCAGAAACTCTACCGCCAGCAGCAACCCGCTCTCCTCCTCCAGCACCCGGATAATGCGGGCATGTGCTTCAAAGGGAGGCAACAGGTTGTTGTTGGTGGCAAGACTGATCCGGATGGGCTGATTGATGTCGAGCTGGTGTTCAGAGACCGCAATCCCCATGCCGTTGGCACTGAGATCCCGGCAGATCCCCTCCAGCACCAGCTGCTGCTGATAGACGGTGACCGGAGCATTGATGACCATGCGCGCAAAGGCACGCCTTTCCTTGGTATTGGTAAGCACGCGAACATCCTCTGTTGGGTGGGCGTCATCTCATGGGTATTGCACAATTGTGCTGGTCTACCCAAAAGAACGTTAATACAATGCGGTTCGTTTCTCAAACGGGGTGCGGTTTACCGCTGAGATTATACCCGTGTACCTGATCCAGATAATGCTGGCGGAGGAATTTGAGGCATGGCGCTCATTTTTTGCGCCCTCACCCGCTGGCACCTCGTTATTAACAAGTAATAGGGAGTGCCACCCATGAAGACCCTGCTGCTGGTCACCACCGGCCTGCTGTCGGCCAATGTGTTCGCCGCCGACACCCTTACCGTCTACACCTACAGCTCTTTCACTGCCGAGTGGGGTCCGGGGCCCAAGATCAAACAGGCCTTCGAGAAAGCGTGCGACTGCACCCTCAATCTGGTTCCCCTCGAAGATGGGGTAGCCATCCTCAACCGGCTGCGGCTGGAGGGCAACCACAGCAAGGCCGATCTGGTGCTGGGGCTCGACGATGCCCTCATCAGCGAAGCCAAGCAGAGCGGCCTGTTCGTCCCCCATCCCGCCAAGCTCGAAAGCATCAAGGTGCCGGGCGGCTGGCAGGATGACACCTTCGTCCCCTACGACTACGGCTACTTCGCCTTTGTCTATGACAAGGACAAACTCAAGCAACCGCCCAAGAGCCTGAAAGAGCTGGTGGAGCGGCCCGATCTCAAGGTGATCTATCAGGATCCCCGTACCTCCACCCCGGGGCAGGGGCTGATGCTGTGGATGAAGTCTGTCTACGGCGACAAGGCGCCTGCCGCCTGGACCGAGCTTGCCAAAAAGACGGTCACCGTCACCAAGGGGTGGTCAGAGGCCTATGGCATGTTCCTCGATGGTGAAGCGGACATGGTGCTCTCCTACACCACCTCTCCGGCCTATCACCTGATTGCCGAGAACAAGCCCCAGTATCAGGCTGCCGCCTTCGAAGAGGGTCACTACCGTCAGGTAGAAGTGGCTGCCAAGCTGAAGAGCGCCAAACAGGAGAAGCTGGCTGACCAGTTCCTGCAGTTTCTGGTGAGCCCCGCCTTCCAGCAGGAAATCCCAACCGGAAACTGGATGTATCCGGTTATCGACACGCCGCTGCCCAAGGGTTTCGAGCAGATGATCACCGTAGCCAAGCCGCTCGCCTTCAGCAGCGATGAGGTGGCCGCCAATCGCAAAGGGTGGATCCGCGAGTGGCTGCAAGCCGTCACCCAGTGAGCCGTTCTCTGAAACCACAGGCTCGTCCTCTCTGGTGGCTGCCGGGCAGTGCAGCCACCCTGTTGATCCTGCTGTTATCCCTCGGGCCGCTCGCGGCCCTGCTGTGGCAGGCCGGTTCGCTGGCACCCCGCACCCTGCTCGCAGATCCTTACCTGCGTCATGTGCTGGGCTTCAGTCTGGGGCAGGCACTGCTCTCCACCCTGCTCAGTCTCGGGCTGGCCATTCCGGTGGCCCGCGCACTGGCGCGGCGCCGCTTCATTGGCCGAACCCTGCTGATCAAGTTGTTTGGTCTCTCGCTAGTGCTGCCGGTCATCATCGCCATCTTCGGCATAGTAGCGGTACACGGCAAACAGGGGTGGCTGCCGCAACTGTTGCGCTCACTGGGGCTGGATCCCGGCAACTATCTCTACGGCCTGTTCGGTATCCTGCTGGCCCACGTCTTCTTCAATATGCCGCTGGCGGCACGCCTGATGTTGCAGAGCATAGAGAGCATCCCCGAATCGAGCTGGCGCCTCGCCAGCCAGCTCGGCATGCGCTCATCCCACATCTTTCGGCTGCTGGAGTGGCCGCTTATTCGCGGCATATTGCCGGGGCTGGCTAGTCTCATCTTTATGCTCTGCTTCACCAGCTTCACCACAGTGCTGGCGCTGGGCGGCGGCCCGAAATCCACCACGCTGGAGGTGGCCGTCTATCAGGCGCTGCGCTTTGACTTCGATCTCGCCACCGCAGGCGGACTGGCGCTGGTGCAGCTAATCCTGACCGCCGCCCTGCTCGCCCTGCAACACAAGCTGCAGAGCACCCCGGCCAGTCGGGTGACACCCCGTCGCCCCTGCCTGCGGCCGGACCGTCATCAGCCGGGCACGACCGTGGTGGATCTCCTCTCGCTCGGCATCGGGTTCGCCATTTTTCTGCCGCCGCTGCTGGCCATCGTCGTCGCCGGCCTCCACCCCGGTCTGCTGACGGCGCTCACCTCCAGCAAGCTATGGCAGGCGAGCGGCCAGTCGCTGCTGATTGCGCTGGCGGCGGGCACCCTGGCGACCCTGCTTGGCAGCGGCCTGCTACTCACCAGCCGTCACCTCAAGGTACGTACCCGCCAGCGGCGAGCTGCCGCCCTGTGGGAGGCCAGCGGCTCGGTGATCCTGATGATCCCGGCCGTGGTGCTCTCCACCGGTCTCTTCATCCTGTTTATGCCGTTCGCCGATGTGTTCGCCCTCGGCCCCTGGCTGGTGGTGCTGGTCAACGCCCTGATGGCGCTGCCCTATGTGCTGCGCACCCTCTCAGCCCCCATGCAGTTGGTGGTACGCCAATACGATCGGCTGGCGGATAGCCTGGGGGTACGTGGCCTGCATCGCCTGCGACTGGTGGAGTGGCCGCTGCTGCGCCGCCCGCTGGCACTAGCGATGGCGCTGTCGATGATCCTCTCGCTGGGGGATCTCGGCGCCATCGCCATGTTTGGCAGTCAGGAGCTCACCACCCTGCCCTGGCTGCTCTACCAGCAGCTTGGCAGCTACCGGCTGACCGAAGCGGCCGCCACCGCCCTGCTGCTGCTGACGCTCTGTTTCTCCCTGTTCTGGCTGGTGGAGCGGGGTCTTGGAGGAAAACATGCTGAACATTGATACGCTGGTGACCAGCTACCCCGACTGGCGCGTCAGCTTCAGCGCGACCCTGCCCAAGGGGGAGATCACCGCGCTGATTGGCCCAAGCGGCGCGGGCAAGTCGACCCTGCTCGGGATGATCGCCGGCTTCGTGCCGGTGGAATCAGGCCGCCTCAGTTTCGATGGTGAAGACCTGCTGCCACTGGGCCCCGCCGAGCGACCGGTCACCACCCTGTTTCAGGATCACAACCTGTTCCTCCATCTGTCGGTGTTCGACAATATCGCCATCGGCTTGCACCCGGGCCTGCGCCTGAGTGCCGCCCAACGGGCACAGGTGATCGATGCAGCCGGGCGGGTTGGCCTTGGTGAGATGTTAGACCGCCAGCCTGAACAGCTCTCCGGCGGCCAGCAGCAGCGGGTCGGGCTGGCTCGCGCGTTGGTGCGCGGCAAACCGCTGCTGCTGCTGGATGAGCCCTTCTCGGCCCTCGATCCCGCCCTGCGCCGGGAGATGCTGGCGGAAGTGGCGAGGCTAGCCTGCGAACAGGGCATTACCGTACTGATGGTCTCCCACAATCCGGAAGATGCTCAGCTGATTGCCGATCAGGTGCTGTTTGTCGACGAGGGCCGCATCGCCCTGCAAGGCAAGCCGGATATTCTGCAAAATAGCGACCACCCGGGGCTGCTGCGCTATCTGGGTCAATAGCCCTTGGCACAAGACTGCGCCGGGATCAAAAAGGGAGGACGATTGGCCTCCCTTTGTATCTGGAAATATCCAGTTTAATCAGAGGTTTTCCTCGGCGAACGAAGCCAGTCGGCTGCGCACCACGCCATTGAGGAAGATGTTGGCACTGCCGTCGAAATCCTTGAAACGCTCGACGATGTAGGTGAGCCCCGAAGTCACCGGGCTCAGGTAGTTGGAGTCGATCTGGGCCAGGTTACCGGAGCAGACGATCTTGGTGCCCTCGCCGCAGCGGGTGATGATGGTCTTGATCTGGGATGCGGTCAGGTTCTGGCACTCATCCAGCAGCACGAAGGTGTTCTGGATGCTGCGCCCGCGCATGAAGTTGACCGATTTGAACTGGATGTTGGCCTTCTCCATGATGTAGCTGAGCGAGCCGCTCATGTTCTCGTCCTGCTTGTGCAGCACCTCCAGGGTGTCAGTCACCGCCGCCAGCCAGGGCATCATCTTCTCCTCCTCGGTGCCGGGCAGGAAGCCGATGCTTTCGGCAATTTCCGGGGTATTCCGGGTGACGATCACCTTCTCGTAAATGCCCTTCTCAATCACCAACTCCAGCGCAGCAGCCATGGCCAACAAGGTTTTGCCGCAACCCGCCGGGCCGGTCAGGATCACCAGATCGATGTGCGGATCGAGCAGTGCATCCAAAGCCATCCCCTGATAGACATTCTTGGGATGGACACCCCACGCCTTGCGGGACATCAGCCGCTCGCGGCCCAGATCCTTGATGCGGATCTTGTTGCCATCGTGGCTGAGAACCCGGGCGGCGAAGAAATTCTCCTCATCCACCAGATACTGGTTTACGTGAACCCCTTCCAACAGATTGGCATCGATCACATGGATGGTGTCGCGGCCATGGGTCTCGCTCTCGCACTCGCCAACCCGCTCCCAAAAGCTGCCGGGCACCACCTGAAAGCCCTTGGCCAGCAGGCGGATATCATCGATCAGCTGGTCGCTGCGGTAATCTTCAACGTGAGCAAGCCCGGCCCCCTTGGCCTTGAGGCGCATGTTGATGTCTTTGGTGACCAGCACCACCTGACGCTTCAACTCATGCTTTTGCAGATAGAGGGCCGCATTGATGATGCGGTTGTCAGCCTCCTTGTCGGTAAAGACCTCGGCATCCTGCGGCAGATGGTGATCGCTGAAAATGCAGATATTGCCGCTCGCTTCGCCAGCCAGCGGAACGCCCTGGGTGATCTGATCCGGGGTTGCATCGCGGAACACATCTTCCAGCGCACGAATGGCCACCCGCGCATCGCGGCTGACATCCTTGTTGCGATCCTTGATGTTATCGAGCTCTTCCAGCACCGTCATGGGGATGAGCACGTCGTGCTCTTTGAAGGAGTAGATAGCGAGGGGTTCGTGAAGCAGAACGTTGGTATCCAGGATAAACAGCTTTCGGTCCGTATTGTCCATAAGCATCCTCCTTGGCACTGAAGGGCCACGTGTGTGAATCTCAGATGTCATTGAAACCACACGGCCGTGACAGTTTTATTACCCTCAACGCTACGCCCGATTTTACTATCGCGCAACAAATCACTTGGCCGCCTGATTTGATTGAGCATAAAAACAGCAACAAAAAGACCGGCGCTATGGCCGGTCTTTTTTCTATCGTTCAACTACTTGGTCATGTCTGTCAGCCGCACTTGGAGTCGCCACAGTTGAGGCAGGTCATGCAGCCATCCTTCAGCACCAGCGCCTTGGTGTGGCACTTGTAGCAGAGCGCGGCATTGGCCGGGAAACCACTGCCCGCCTGTTGCTCTTCGGTCTCCTGAGCGGCTTTCAGCTCAGCCTGTTTCTCGGCCAGGAACGCCTGCTGATGCTCGTCCAGCCCCGGTGCCTTGAGCATGCCGATCTCGGTGAGATGGCTCTCGATCACGTTGCCAATTTCGGCGATCAGCGATGGAACGTACTTGCCCTTGTTCCAGTATCCGCCCTTGGGATCAAACACCGAGCGCAGCTCCTCCACCAGGAAAGTGACATCCCCACCCTTGCGGAATACGGCGGAGATAATGCGGGTCAGCGCCACGATCCACTGGTAGTGTTCCAAGCTCTTTGAGTTGATGAAGATCTCGAACGGACGGCGGGTTTCGTGCACCGTGCCCTCGTTGAGAATGATGTCGTTGATGGTGATGAACAGCGAGTGCTCGGAGACATGTTCCGGCGTCTTCAGCTTGTAGGTGGTGCCCATCAGTCGCTCCGGACGCAACACGGTTTCGTGCATGTGCACCACGTCATCCTGCGGGGCCAGCTCTTCTTGCGGCTCATCCTTGGTACGCACCTTGTAGGCGACGATTTTCTTGTCGATCTTCTTGACCATAATGTCGTTCTCAGAATTTACCGTAATAGCCTTCTTTCAAGGCGTCGTAGAGGTTGGCGGCAGTGTGCAGCTCGCCATCGTATTCGATCTCTTCGTTCCCCTTGACGGAGATGACGGAGCCATCCTCCAGGGTGAAATCGTACAGGGTGTTCTCCAGATCCTTCTCCTTCACCAGCACGCCCTGGAAGGCCTCCGGATTGAAGCGGAAGGTGGTGCAGCCCTTGAGGCCGGAGTCCGAGGCATACATGTAGATGCCCTTGAACTGCTCGAACGGGAAATCAGTCGGCACGTTGGCAGTCTTGGAGATGGAGGAGTCGATCCAGCGCTGGGCCGCCGCCTGAATGTCCACATGTTGCGCCGGGGTGATGTCATCAGCAGTAATGAAGTAGTCCGGCAGACGACTCGCCTCATCATCGGCATAGGGCATGGCGGATGGATTCACCAGCTCGCGATAGGCCAGCAGCTCGAAGGAGTAGACATCCACGCTCTCCTTGCTCTTCTTGCCCGGCTTGATGACGTTGCGGCTGTAGTGGTGAGCAAAGCTCGGCTCGATGCCGTTGCTGGCGTTGTTGGCCAGTGACAGCGAGATGGTGCCGGTAGGCGCAATACTGCTGTGGTGAGTGAAACGCCCACCCACTTCGGCCAGCTCGGCGACCAGCGCAGGATCCACTTCGGCAACCTGCTGCATATAGCGGCTATAACGCGCATGCAGCACCTTGCCCTTCACCTTGTCACCCACCTTGATGCCATCAGCCGCCATTTCCGGGCGCAGACGCAGCATCTTGCCAGTCACTTCAAACTCCTGCTCCATGATGGGGGCAGAGCCTTTCTCCTTGGCCAGACGCAGGGACTCCTGCCAGCCGGTCATCGCCAGCTCCTGGGATACCTGCTCGGTAAAAGCGACGGACGCGGCAGAACCGTACTTGATCTGCAGCATGGTCAGGGTCGAACCAAGCCCCAGGAAACCCATGCCGTGACGGCGCTTGGCTGTAATCTCCTCGCGCTGCTTGGCAAGCGGCAGCTGGTTGATCTCCACAACGTTGTCGAGCATGCGGGTGAAGATTGCCACCACCTTGCGAAACGCCTGCCAATCGAACGCCGCGTTTTCAGTAAACGGGTCGCGCACAAACTTGGTCAGATTGACCGAACCCAGCAGACAGGCACCGTAAGGCGGTAACGGCTGCTCGCCACAGGGGTTGGTCGCGCGGATCTCTTCACAGAACCAGTTGTTGTTCATCTGGTTGACCTTGTCGATCAGGATGAAACCGGGCTCTGCATAGTCATAGGTGGAGGTCATGATGACATTCCACAGCTTGCGGGCTGGCAGGGTCTTGTAGACCTTGCAGGCGACCTGCCCCAACTCGTTAAAGACAACCCCCTCCTTGTTGGGCCAGTCGGCCCAGAGCACCTGAGCGGAATCGTCCAGCGCAATACCATCCTGCTCCACCTCTTTGGCAGTGTAGGGGAAGATCAGCGACCAGGGGGCATCCTCTTTCACCGCCTTGACGAAATCTTCGGTGATGAGCAGAGAGAGGTTGAACTGACGCAGGCGGCCATCTTCGCGCTTGGCCTGAATAAACTCGATCACATCGGGATGGCGGATATCCATGGTGCCCATCTGGGCGCCGCGACGGCCACCGGCTGACGAGACGGTGAAACACATCTTGTCATAGATATCCATAAAGGAGAGCGGGCCGGAGGTGTAGGCACCGGCACCGGAGACAAATGCACCGCGCGGGCGCAGGGTCGAGAAGTCATAGCCGATGCCGCAACCAGCTTTCAGGGTCAGGCCAGCCTCGTGCACCTTGCCAAGGATATCGTCCATCGAATCTTCGATGGTGCCGGAAACAGTACAGTTGATGGTTGAAGTGGCAGGCTTGTGCTCAAACGCCCCGGCGTTGGAGGTGATGCGGCCCGCCGGAATGGCCCCATTGCGCAGCGCCCACAGGAACGGCTCATACCAGGCCTCCGGTTCCAGCTCCTGCTCTGCCAACGCACGGGCTACCCGCTGGTAAGTCTCATCGATAGAGCTGTCGATGGGTGTGCCATCCTTGCTCTTGAGGCGATACTTGCTATCCCAGATCTCGAGGGACGTTTCCTGCATGGGGATAAGGCGGGAGCCAAGCTCACTCTCCAGCACCGGGTTCGATTTAGCCATTTTCAATCAACCTTATGTGAATGCATCAACATCATGACAACAGCAGAAAACACAACTAATGGTGCCATCTAAAATTAATGACACAACATATAGTACACCTGATGCCATGAGGGCGCCGATTCTAACCTAAAAAAATGCCCCGGCCAGCAGATTTCTGGGCCGAGGCACTTAACTGATTAATTTACTGAGAGATTTAACACTCAGAGATAGATCAGGGCTTCTTGACGTAAACCGTCGGTGTTTCACCCGCCATATTCAGATAGAACTCGTAGACGCCATCGGCATCCGGTGAGAACTTCATGTCCTCATACTTGGAGCAGGGGTTGACCGGCACCGCCTCACCACCCAACACGGCAACACCATCACTCGGGCTCTTGTAACCAAAGTTGGTCCCGCAGCTCCAACCTGAATCAGCAAACTTGAACTTGTAGGGGGCCCACTCTTTCTTGAGGGTGCCTTTGGCCATATAGAGCTTGTCGGCCACCTTGACTACCTTGCTTTCATCAGTCGCCATCCAGTCGTTCATCTCCCCGCGCAGGTAGATGGACTTGCCACCGAAGTCGCTGTTGTCTGCCGCTGCCTGCTCTGCACCACCATTGGATGCGCAACCGCCTAATACCAGGGTTCCCGCCGCCAGCATCATCGTTACTGTTCTTTTGAACATGGGTCTATTCCTTAAATTATTGTGATTCCTTGGTCCATCCATGTGGACTGAAGAATTAAACCAGAGCAGGCATCACAAGAAAGGTAGAGGCATCACATTCTGTGCTTTTTATATCCATGTAGTGGTCTAATCATCCCGGACACCATTTTAGGTGGTACAGTCGCCACCATGACCTGAGGTGTTCAATGACAAG
>NZ_JANFNV010000046.1:0-20371 GCF_024436075.1 Aeromonas sp. JL9
TGACGGCGATACCGACACGGCCACGGTCAACATCACGGTGGTGGCCCAGGACGATGCGGTCGATGCGGTCAATGACGGGTACCGGGTCAACGAAGATGGCTCGGTGAGCCTGAGCCTGCTGGCCAATGACAAGGCGCCGGATGGCGGGCTGGCGATCAAGTCTATCAACGGCGTCGAGCTGACCGGACTGGCGCAGACCATCGCGGTACAGGGCGGCAATGTCGTGATTGCGGCGGATGGCAGCATCAGCTTTGTGCCGGGCAAGGACTTCAACGGTGACATCAGCTTTGACTACGTGGCCAAGGACGCTGACGGCGATACCGACACGGCCACGGTCAACATCACTGTCACCCCTGTGAACGATGCCCCCACCACCTCTGGTGGTTATGCGCAGGGCGAAGAAGATATGCCGCTTACTTTGAAGTGGAGCGACTTCAAGGCTAGCGATGTCGATACCGCTGCAGACAAGCTGTCGATCAAGATCACCTCACTGCCGGCTGATGGGGTGCTGCAGTACAAGGATGGCAACGGTAACTGGCAGGCTGTGGTTGAAAATCAGGTATTTACTCAGGCAGAAATCGCCGCCGGCAAGCTGCAGTTCCTGCCTGACCAGCATGAGGCGAGCGGGTCGGCGGGCAGTGGTGTGAACACGGGTGCGGACGGCAACAAGCTGGGGGATTATGCGTCGTTCGGCTATCAGGTGAGCGACGGGGTAAACAACAGCGGTAATGCGACCTTCGTGGTTGACGTCAAGCCGGTGGTTGACGGCGTGACACTCAAGGTTGAACTGGTGAGTGGCGGGTTTGTGCCGGGAGCGGCGAAGGTAGAGGAGATCCTATCCGACCTGAATGGCAAGACGCCGTCTGATAAGCCGACCGCTGGCGATGATTATCTGGTTTCCAAGGATGGCAGCTGGGTCTTGGGCGGTGGCGGCAAGGACACTATCAAATATGGCAGTGGCGGTAGCTTCCAGGCCGATGGTGGGGTTGGTAACGATATTCTGATTGGTGGGGCTAGTGTCAATGATCACCTGATTGGTGGTGATGGAAATGACATTTTGATAGGGGGCAAAAATGCGACCTCCTCGGTCAAGCTACAGGGCGATGCGGGTAACGATACGCTGATATCCCAAAGCCTGAAGGCTACCACGACCTATTACGGTGGGGACGGGCAAGATGTTGCCTATATGCCGGGTTCGATGAAGGACCTTAAGCTGGTGATGACAGGTTTGCCAAAGGACTGTAATTACCGGCTGGTCTATAAGGACCCGGTCACCGGGGCGGAGACCAACCACGACTTCTACAGCGTTGAGACCCTTTACCTGCAAGATGGCAAGTATGAGTTCAAGGATGGCAACCTGAACAAGGTGGCGGATCTGGCGACCTTGAAGGTTGATGTCGACCTGAAAGATATCGACGGCAGCGAGCGCTTCACCGATCTGACCATTACCGGCCTGCCGACTGGGGCCGTGGTGCAAGGCGGCAGCCTGCAGGCCGACGGCAGCTGGAAGGTGCCGGCCAGCATGCTGGATCAAGACGGGAAAGTGTCGCTGCAGGTGGAGTTGCCTGTCGGTAGCCAGAATATCAAGGTCACAGTGGTGGCTGGTTCGCAAGAGTATGATATGGATGATCTGCCGATAGCCGGTCAAGTGAAATATACCGAAGCGGATACCGGCTTTATGGTCAAGCCCAGCAATCCGAACGGCGATAACACTGTCGAGGGTGGGCGTGGTGATGATGTATTGCTGGGAGATATAGGTGGTATCAAGACCTCGGTTGATCCGGGCAAAAACTACAATATCGCCCTGATTGTAGATACATCAGGCAGTATGAAATTTGGCCTGGATGGAAGGGAAGACCCGCCTGCAGGTCAGGACAGAATGACCTTGACGATTAACGCCCTGAAAGCGTTGGCCAATCAGCTGGCAGGCCATGATGGTGTCGTTAACGTGACGCTCATTGGCTTTAGTTCCTCGGCGAATTCACTGCTGACGCTTAACAAGCTGACGCAGAGTAATGTGCAGGATTTGATCAAACAGATCAGCTCGCTGAAGGCCGACGGGGCGACCAACTACGAGGATGCCTTTATCAAGGCTGCCGCGTGGTTCAACAGCCAGCCGGGCAGTGGCAGCGGGAAAACGTTCGAGAACTTGACCTACTTCCTGACTGACGGTAACCCGACGGTTTATAACGGGGATACTTCGGGCAGTGGTGGCACAACCAACGATATCGATATGCAGAAGGCCATCGATGCTTTTGCGAATCTGTCCGGCCAGAGCGAGGTCAAGGCGATCGGCATCGGTAATGGCGTGACGCAGGGGAACCTGGCGTATTTCGACAATACCAAGGTGGTCGGTTCTGGCAGTAAATATGAGAACGCTCAGTTGCTGAATGATTTTTCCGGCAATACAGGGCCGTGGAGCGCGAGTAGCTGGAGCAAGACCGGCGATAGCTCGGGTTCGGTTGATATCTCCGGCGGCCGTCTGACGCTGACGGATAAGGGTGATAATGGTGTGTCAGTGTTTAGAAGCGAAAAGCTGACAGTGGCGGCGGGGACCGGTCTGCGCTTCGATCTGAGTACGGGTAATGATTTCGGCCGCGGAGACACTTTCTCGGTGCAACTGCAACGCTGGAATGGCTCTGCCTGGGTGAATGTCGGTGCCGCGGTGACCTCGGCCGGAACAGTCAACAGCGGTGCGTTGGCGGCGGGGGATTACCGCTACGTATTCACCGTAAATGAGGATGATAGCGGGGATTCTGCCACGCTGCTGATCGACGATCTGAACAAGGTGATGGGCGGGCGTCCGCCGGTTGGCCAACCCGACATCATCACCACGGCAGATCAGCTTAAGGCTGTGCTGGTTGGCAGTTCGACCACCAATACACCTGCTGAAGTGGGGGCCGATGTCCTGCACGGTGGTGCGGGTAACGATATCCTGTTCGGGGATGCCATCAATACCGATCACCTGCCGTGGGGCACGGCTGGCAACCCGACCAAGCCGGCAGACTGGGTCAATGGCAAGGGGCTGGATGGTCTGACCCAGTTCCTGACCTTGAAAAATGGTTATGCACCCAGCTCCCTTGAGCTTTACGAGTACATCAAGGGGAATGCCAACTCATTGGATGTGGCGGGCGATACCCGAGGGGGGAACGACAAGCTGCACGGTGGCCTTGGTGACGATATCCTGTTTGGCCAGGGTGGCAACGATGAGCTCTATGGTGATGATGGCAACGATATCCTTTATGGCGGCACTGGCAGTGACAAACTGTATGGTGGTTTGGGTAACGACATTCTGACTGGCGGCGAAGGTAAAGATTTCTTCGTATGGAGTCAGGGAGATGCGAGTGCCAGCAATCCTGCCGTTGATACTGTCACGGACTTCAAACCGAGCCTGAGTGATCCGACGCTGCGCGACAAGCTGGATCTGAGTGACCTGCTGGATCATGATGGGTCTAAAACGGAGTCATTGCTTAAAAGTCTGTTGTCTGTGTCTGCAGATAGCCAAGGTGTGCATCTCAAGGTTAGCGATTCGGTGGGTGGTTCTGTGACCCAGGAGATTGTGTTGTCTGGTCACACTTTTGGCTCTCTGACCGGTAATAGTGGTGCAACGGCTAGCCAGGTGATCGATTACATGTTGGCCAACAACATGCTCGATATTGATAAACAGTAAGCACTAACAACTACGCAATAAAAAAGCGGCAGAGCAATCTGCCGCTTTTTTTATCTTTGCAGGGAAGAGAAATCAGTTGCCGAGGGTGGCAAACAGGCTCTGCTCCAGGGTGCCGCGGGAGACACAGACCGGCTTGATGGACGGGGCCGGTACGCGCTCGCCTGAAGATTCAACGAAGAACAGCTCGGTGTTGCCCTTGACGTTGACCGTGGCCACGCTGCTGTTGCCGCTCTGGGTGATGATCAGGTTGATCTGCAGGTTCGGGTTGCCCAGTGCAACTTTGGAACCCATAGTTCCGCAGTCCAGCCACTCCAGCCCGTCGGCTGATTGGTTGACGTTGGCGGTCATCAGGCCGGAGCCACGCTGGCTGTTTTCGATGGTGAGGCCGTGATCGGTGAACCACTTCTCGGCGCGAGCCCACACCAGATCCACCGGGATCGCCATTTCCTGAGTATTGTTGGTTGCCTTGGCAATTGGCGGGTTGTAGCGATACTCCTCACCGCCGTTATTGTCACCAGCACAACCAACCAGCAGCAGCGCCAATGCGCTCCCCATAATCTTTTTCATCTTGTTTCTCTCGTCCATATCACCAGGCCATTGGCCAACCGGCGCCTATTATCGCCGGAGCGACAATCTCTGTCAGCAACCATCCAGCGTTCGATGTTATGGGGAGGTGATCGGGGTGCTTTACAAAATTGGTTTGCTATCATAGATTTGCTCGAAATTCCTCCATAAGCACCCCTGTGACCAACATGCTCACCCCGGATCTGCTGCAGCAGATCATCGACCAATTGCCAATGAGTATCTTCTGTCGGGATAGTCATGGGCGTTACCTGTTCGCCAATCGTGAGTTCGCCCGTGAAGCCAAGCAGGAGTCGCCTGCCGAGGTAGTCGGCAAGACAGATGCAGAGATGCCTTGGGGCGATGTATTTCGCAGTGAAGATGAGCAGTTGTTTGCCGGGGGCGTGCCGATGCTGTATCAGCAGCTCCATTGCAACCGGGGTGGTGATACCTGCTGGATGGAGGTGCACAAGGTGCCTCTTTACACCCCGCAGGGGGAAGCTTGTGCAGTATTCGGCGTGGTTAATGAGATTGCCCAGCGCAAGAGCCTGGAACAAACGGTCAAACAGCAGCAGTTGTTGCAGCGTTTTCTGCTCGATGCCATTCCTGATCTGATCCGTTTCGATGATCACAACGGGGTGTTGCTGGAGTGCAATCAGGCGTTTCTCGACTTTATCGGCCATGGGGCCGATGAGGTGCTGGGTCAGCAGCTGCCGTTCCGGTTGGCGGCGCCGCAGGGGATGGGTCAAGGCGAGTGTTGTCTGCTGGATGCCAGCGGGCAGGGGCGACACATGGAGATCACCCGGGTCGATGTCCCCGATGGTGACGGCCACTCCCTCGGGATCCTGACGCTGGGGCGTGACATCACCGGCCTGCGCACCACTCAGGCGCAGTTGCAGCAGGAGCAGCACTACGACAGTCTGACCGGACTGCTCAAACTCTCCCGGTTCTTGCAGACCAGCCGCCATCTTGGGGGACGCAGTGCCACATTGGTGCTGGTCGATCTGCACCATTTTCGTGAAATCAACGATCGCTTCGGGATCCGGATTGCCGACCGCCTGCTCAGCCAGGTGGCCAAGCGGTTGCAGCAGCTGGTACCGCCGCGTTCTCTGCTCTGTCGGGTCGCTGCCGATGACTTCAGCCTGTTGTTGCCCGACTTCAACGAGCCATTGCAGGGGTGGAGCCAGCATCTGCAGCAGCAGTTGATGGAGCATTATCAGGTGGAAGATCACCGCATCCAGATCCCGGTGTTTCTCGGACTGGCCCAGGGGAGGGCAAGCGATGCCGAGCGGTTGCTCAGTCATGCCGAGGCTGCGCTGGCGCAGGGCAAACGGCAGCAACAGTACTGCACCCTGTTTGATCCCGAGCTGCATGCCCGGCTCAAGCGGCGTCAGCTGATCGCCGCCCAGTTGCCGCTCGCCATCAAGTCCGCCCAGCTGGTTGCCGTCTATCAGCCGATCATCTGTACCCGCACCCACCGGCTGCACGGTGCCGAGCTGCTCTGTCGCTGGCCCCATCCCGAGCTTGGGATGATCTCCCCCGACGAATTCATTCCGTTGGCGGAAGAGATGGGGGTCATCGGTCAGCTTGGTCAGCTGATGCTGGAACAGGGCTGTGCCCAGCTGGCGCAGTGGCAAACTGCGCAGCCGGATATGGTGCTATCCATCAATCTCTCGCCGCTGCAGTTTCGTGATCCGGCGCTCTGTGAGCGGGTCTCTGCCTGCATCGCTCGCCATGGTCTCAAGGCCAGTCAGCTGGAGCTGGAGATCACCGAAGGGGTACTGATGGAGAATGCCGACGAGATTGAGACCAACCTCGACAACCTGATCGCCGCTGGTTTTCAGCTGGCCATCGACGACTTTGGTACCGGTTACTGTTCGCTGGCCTATCTGCCGCGGTTGCAGGTGGCGACCCTCAAGCTGGATCGCAGCTTCACTCAGGGGTTGGCCAGTAATAGCGCGACCACCGCTATCGTGCGTTCGGTCATCGGATTGGGCCATGAGCTTGGGATCCGGATCACTGCCGAAGGGGTGGAAACGCCCGAGCAGCAGTTGTGGCTGACCGAGGCGGGGTGTGATCGGTTACAGGGCTATCTGTTCAGTCGCCCCCTGCCGCCGGCGGAGTTTGCTGCCAGCTATCTGGCGTGAGAGATCGTCAGAAACAACAAGGCCACCGCAAGGTGGCCTTGTTGTTTTACGATGGAGGCAGGATCAATCCTGGAAGTAAGTACCCCAGCCATCGTAATCCACCCCGTATTTTTCCAGGATGGGCAGCATCTTGGCGATATCGGCGACGATCGCTTCGACATTCAGCTTGCACTCGATGGTGGCATCGAAGCAGAAGATGGTGGCGCCGTCATCCAGCTCCATCTCTTCGGCATCGGTCACTTCAAAACCGGCCTTGAACAGGTCAACCGCTGCTTTTTCCAGACGGTCGAAATCCTGGCAGGCGAAATGGTGCTCAATGTAGTAATCCGCATCGGGATTGCTGCCATCGGCCAGCAGTTCGTTGACGATCTCGGTGGTCTCATCACGCCACTCTTGCATATTCAGACTCATGTTGCCTCCAGGCGGTATCATTGCGGCAAAGCATACTCGCAGAGTGGATTAGGCTCAATGCGGCTGACCCACTGAGCCTCGAATTTCCATCATCTTGACGCAGCCTGCGGGGTGTTCAGAGGTCAGCAAGTATGGCAAACAGGACTGAAATGGATAATAAATGGCCGCTTCGTTCGGTTGTTGAGCGAACTCGCTTTTTATCGTGCCATCATGGTTGACACTCTGCGCTGGAAAGGGTTTAATGCGCGCCGTTGCCCAGATAGCTCAGTCGGTAGAGCAGGGGATTGAAAATCCCCGTGTCGGCGGTTCGATTCCGTCTCTGGGCACCACAATTCCTCCTTAGTTCAGTCGGTAGAACGGCGGACTGTTAATCCGTATGTCACTGGTTCAAGTCCAGTAGGAGGAGCCAAATTCGAAAAGCCCGCTCAATCGAGCGGGCTTTTTCATTTCTAGTTGCTGTTGCATGCGGCCAAAAAGAGCGTTGCGCCACAAGTGGCACTGAACAGCAGCATTCCGGTTTGCAACATGCTGCCAGGGCATGGCTTCTTCTCTCTTTTTCTGGCCCTGATCCACTTCGGTTTCATCACATTCCCTTATCCATTTTGTCGGCCTGAATGGCTGCACTCCTGTGCAGGCGAGCCATCTTTGTTGAATGGCGCCATGGCGTCAATCTCCCCTGCAAAACAATTAATTCAGCACCGTTGAAGAGCGGCTTGTCTGGTGATGTTTCGACCTTTAAGCCATTGTTAACATTTTGGAAAACCGGAGTGACCCTGTGGCTGGGCGAGGATATGATGTGGTCAATGATGTTCCCATCCTGACGGAGAGATCCCAGATGAACAGCCCCTTGAGCTATGTACTGGACGGCATTCATTGCGAGCCGCACTTTTTTACCGTTCCCCTCGATCATGATGAGCCGGATGGTGACAGCATTACCCTGTTTGCCCGCACCCTCTGCCGTAAAGACAAGATTGATGAGAAGTTGCCCTGGCTGCTCTTTTTGCAAGGGGGGCCGGGATTCGGGGCGCCGCGCCCGACGGCTAACAGTGGTTGGCTCAAGCGGGCGTTGCAGGAGTTCAGAGTGCTGCTGCTGGATCAGCGTGGCACCGGGATGTCGAGCCCCATCCATGGGCATATTCTGGCCAAAATGACACCGACCGAGCAGGCGGAGTATCTCAGTCATTTTCGCGCCGACAGCATAGTGCAAGATGCCGAGTTCATCCGGCAGGAGCTCAGCCCCAAGCATCGCTGGAGCCTGCTTGGTCAGAGCTTTGGCGGTTTTTGCTGCCTGACCTATCTATCGTTTTTCCCTGACAGTCTGCGGGAGGTCTATATCACCGGCGGTATCGCGCCGATCGGCCGCAGTGCCGAGGAGGTTTACCGTGCTACCTACCAGAGGGTGGCTGACAAGAACCGTGCCTTCTTCGCCCGCTTCCCTCACGCTCAAGGGATTGCCAACCGGTTGGCCAACCATCTGCACCAGCACGATGTGCGACTGCCCAACGGCCAGCGCCTTACGGTGGAGCAGTTCCAGCAGCAAGGGCTGGATCTCGGTGCTACGGGTGCCTTTGAGGAGCTTTATTACCTGCTGGAAGAGGCCTTTATCGGCGACAAGCTGAGCCCGGCCTTTCTCTATCAGGTGCAGAGCATGCAGCCATTCAATACCAACCCGCTGTTTGCCATCCTGCACGAGGCTATCTACGCCGAAGGGGAGGCGACTCGCTGGGCGGCGGATCGGGTCAGAGGGGAGTTTCCTGCGGTGAACTGGGCGCCCGGCAAGGATTTCGCCTTCACCGGCGAGATGGTTTACCCCTGGATGTTCGAGCAGTTCCGCGAGTTGCTGCACCTGAAAGAGGCGGCTCATCTGCTGGCCAACAAGGCGGACTGGGGGGCGCTCTATAATCCGGCCCAGCTGGCCCGCAACAAGGTGCCGGTAGCCTGCGCCGTCTATGCCGAGGATATGTATGTGGAGTTTGACTACAGCCGCGAAACCCTGCGTGGCCTTGGCAACAGTCGCGCCTGGATCACCAATGAGTATGAGCACAACGGTTTGCGTGCCGATGGTGAAGCGATTCTTGATCGTCTGATCGCCCTGAATCGGGATCGCTGAATCGTCCGGTAAGGTAGCAGACAACAGGGGCCACGGCCCCTGTTGTTTTTTATCAGCTTTTTACCTCTGGTTTGGGGGTATCAGGTTGTGACGGTGGGAGTTGTGGCAACACGATCTGCGGCTGCTCACCGGTCAGGCTCTTGAGGTAGGCAGTCATATCTTCGGCTTCCTGATCTGTGAGGCGCTGCCCCAGCTGGATATCAGCCATGATCTGGACTGCCTCTTTCAGATCCCATACTGCACCATCGTGGAAGTAGGGATAAGTCAGCTCGATATTACGCAGGGTAGGTACCTTGAACCAGCCGATGAACTGCTTCTCTCCGGTGACGGCACCGCGACCCTGAGCCGGGTTGTCCGTTTTGTAACTCTTGACCAGTCCCATCTTCTGATAAGAGTTGCCGCCGATAGCGACCCCGTTGTGGCATGCCGTGCATCCTTTGGCTTTGAACAGCTCATACCCTTTCAGCTGTTGTGCGGTCAGTGCCTTGCTATCCCCTTTCAACCAGCGGTCAAACGGGGCATTGGGGGTAACCAGGGTCTCTTCAAAAGCAGCGATGGCATCGGTGACCTCGTCAATGCCGAAGTTGTCCTTGCCATAAACGGCGCTGAAGCGGGTACGATAGCCAGGCAGGGTATGCAGAGTTTCGACCGCCAGATTGTGGGTAAATGCCATCTCCAGCGGGTTGGCGATGGGGCCTGCCGCCTGCTCTTTCAGATCCTTGGCGCGACCATCCCAGAACTGCACGAAGTTGAGGCTGGAGTTGAGTACGGTCGGGGAATTGATGGGACCCACTTTCCATTTATGGCCGAGTGAGCTGACTTGATTATCCACCCCACCGGTCGCCAGGTTATGGCAAGAGTTACAAGAGATTGCGCCGGATTTGGAGAGTCTTGGTTCGAAAAACAGCATCTTGCCCAACTCGACTTTTTCCGGGTTTGTCACCTTGGCTGGTTCCACGGGCTGTATGGGTTCATTCGCCCAACCGGCACCGGGTAATATCAGTGCCACTAGCAAACAATATTTTCTCATTGCGTCATCTCCCTTGATGCTGTTTATGCCAGCAAGACAAGGATGACGTCAAAGCGCTGCTTGTTAATTGATCAAAATCAGGCTTGCTTGATTATTTACAATAAAAACAATCACATATGATTTGTTGGCAAAATGGGGGCAGGATAATTAAGAGGAGAGTATGGAATTAGCATCATGTCTGGATTATGTGCGAAGCAAAGAAAATGAACAGGCGATTAATTAGATTGCTGTCATTGAATAAAGCGATTATTCAATATGCTTTGCCATTCTGCCGTTAAATAAATACCTATCAAATGCATCATTAATAATAAACCGACAGGATGAGCAAATTGTACCCTGCGTTTCAACACCCTCTGTCGTCTTGTTCTTTGGAGCGGCGCCGGATGGTCGTGCTTTTCAATCAAGATAAGGATGTATGATGAGAAAGTCTCTGTTGGCCTGCTCCCTGTTGCTGTGCCCTGTCGTGTTTGCTGCCACCCCCCATTGGGAATATAGCGGTGAGGCGGGGCCTGCCCACTGGGCCAAGCTGACCCCTGAGTTTGGCCAGTGTGCGGGCAGCAATCAGTCGCCGGTTAACCTGAACGGATTGGTCGAGGCCAAACTGGCCCCGCTGGTACTCCACTATCAGGCGGGTGGCAACACAGTGGTCAATAAAGGTCATACCGTGCAGGTCGGTTATGCCCCGGGCAGCACCTTGCAACTCGATGGCACCACGTTTGAACTAAAGCAGTTTCACTTCCACGCCCCGAGTGAGAACCTCATCGAGGGCAAATCCTATCCGCTGGAAGGGCATCTGGTGCATGTCAGTGACAAGGGAGAGATCGCCGTGGTGGCGGTGATGTTCGAGGTTGGCAAGGCAAATCCGGCGTTGGCGGCTGTCTGGGGTGAACTACCTGCCAAGGTGGGCGAGACCCAGGCCCTCAAGGCGCCGCTCTCTGCTGAGCAACTGCTGCCCGAGAGCCGTGACTACTATCGCTTCAGCGGTTCCCTTACTACGCCTCCATGCTCGGAAGGAGTGCGCTGGCTGGTTATGAAGCAGCCGGTTGAGGTTAGTCAGGCCCAGAGCGACGCCTTCAAGGCGGTGATGCACCACCCCAACAACCGGCCGGTGCAACCGCTCAATGGGCGCGTGGTCCTGCAATAACACAGCGTTGCAATAGCACAGTAGATAGCAAAAACAACAAGAGGGCCGCGAGGCCCTCTTTTACATGGCGAGGTATCGGTGTGCGATTACAGGCTGGCAGCGATGCGGGCGCCGAGGGCCGCGTTGTTCAGTACCAGCTGGATGTTGGCTGCCAGCGAGTTGCCGCCGGTCAGTTCGCAGACGCGGGCCAGCAGGAAGGGGGTTGACGCCTTGCCCTTGATCCCCTGCTCGTCCGCTTCATGGAGCGCTCGGGCGATGGCCGCGTCGATATCGGCTTTCGGCATGGCGTGTGCGGTCGGGATGGGGTTGGCCACTACGGCGCCGCCCGCCAGTCCCAGCTCCCACTTGAGGCGCAGCGCCTCGGCGATGGCTGCCGGGGTATCGAGGCGATAATCAACCTTGAAGCCGCTCTCGCGGGTGTAGAAGGCGGGCAGCTCGCCCGTTTGATAGCCGATCACCGGCACGCCCTGGGTCTCCAGATACTCCAGCGTCAGGCCGATATCGAGGATCGACTTGGCACCGGCGCAGACTACGGCCACCGGTGTTTGTGCCAGCTCCTGCAGATCGGCCGAGATATCGAAGGTCTCCTGTGCGCCGCGATGTACCCCGCCAATGCCACCGGTGGCAAAGACCCGGATCCCCGCCATGGCGGCGATGATCATGGTGGAGGCGACCGTTGTGGCTCCCATCCCCTTGCGCGCCAGCACGAACGGAATGTCGCGGCGGCTGCACTTGGTCACGCTGTGGCCTGCCCGGCCGAGTGCTTCCAGCGCACCGGCATCCAGACCCACCTTGAGGCGGCCGTCGAGGATGGCGATGGTGGCCGGAATGGCGCCGTTATCGCGCACCACCTGTTCAACCTGACGGGCCGTCTCCACGTTCTGCGGATAGGGCATGCCGTGGGAGATGATGGTTGATTCTAGGGCGACGACCGGTTTGCCGGCGGCCAGCGCGGCAGCAACTTCCGGTTGGATATCGAGGTAAGCGTTCAGCATGAGTACTCCTCCAGTATGCGGTCAACGGCGGTCTTGCTCAGACCGGAAAAAACGGTATCGGAACAATTGACTGTGAGGGCGGCGCAGCCCAGGGCAAAGCGGGTGGTTTGGGTAATGTCGAGCTCTTGCAGCCAGGCGTGGGCGAGGCCAGCCATAAAGGCATCCCCGCCGCCGGTGACGTTGAGTACCGGACTGCCCAGCACCGGGAGGTGGCCCTGCTGCTCACCATCGCTGTAGAAGATCCCCTGTTCACCCAGACTGAGGAACAGCCGCTTGACCCCGGCGCGGTGGAACCAGGCGGCAACCATGGGCCAGGTTTCGGGCCCGGCGATGGTCATGCCGCACAGCTGCTCGGCTTCGCTGCGATTGGGTTTGAGGGTGTGGATCTTGCCGAGCCAGGGGCGGATCTTCTCCACCTTGGCCACCGAAACGGTATCGACAAAGATGGCGTGATCACCTTGCCGTTCAAACAACCAGTCGAGGGTATGGATGGCCAGATTGGTGTCGAGCACCCAGAGCCGGGCACCGCCGAGAAAGCCTGCGAGGGGGGTCAGGCGGGCAGGAGTGAGCTGCTCGATAATGGCCATGTCATTGATGGCACAGCTCATTTCGCCGCTGCCATCATGCAGGCTGAGATAACAGGAGGTGGTGTGGCCATCGAGCACCAGAGTCTGGCGCACATCGACGCCGGCCAGCTGGCTCACTTCCAATAGATGGTGACCATACTGGTCGTTGCCGACTGCGGTCAGCAGTCGGGTATCACTGCCGAGCCGCGCCAGATTCTCGGCGATATTGCGGCCAACACCGCCCGCCGAGGTGCGCACCTTGCCCGGATTGGAGTCGCCAAGCAGCAGGTTGTCGTGGCTGGTACCGCAAATATCCATATTGGCACCGCCGATCACCACCACGTAGGGACCCTCTCGCAACACATAGCCTCTGCCTTGCACATACCCCTGCCGGATCAGGCTGGAGATGTGGCTGGCCAGCGCAGAGCGGCTGATGCCGAGGCGATCGGCCAGCTCCTGCTGGGCAATCATGGGATCCTGACGCAGCAGGGCGAGGATCTCTTGTTCACGCTCAGTCATAGACAAACATCCATTTACAAACGTTTGTCCATTATTGCTGGGAAACGTTTGCTGGCTATCGAGTTGTACAAGATTTGTCGGTTTGCGCACAAAAAATCGACATTCGTGATGGGGTGACGAGTCGTTGAGTCTGGCGAGGTACTTTTAACGGGTCGATGACCCCGCAGCGGCTTATAATGGTCGCCGCAAGATGAGGAGAGATGATGGAAAAGAGAGCATTCTGCTGCGTAGGGCTGGTCAATCCCAAATCCCCGGAAAATGTCGGTGCCGTGATGCGAGCTGCGGGTTGCTACAGGGTGGATGAGGTCTACTACACCGGCAACCGCTTCGAGCTGGCGCGCCGCTTTGCCACCGATACCAAGCAGATGGTGGAGAAGATCCCGTTGCTCGGGGTTGATGATCTGCTGCAATTCATGCCGGAAGGGTGTGTTCCCGTAGTGGTCGATCTGATCGACGGTGCTACGCCGCTCCCCGACTATATCCATCCGGAACGCGCTTTTTATATTTTCGGGCCGGAGGATGGCACGCTCGATCCCGCCCTCTATGGCGCGGTGAAAGATGTGGTCTATGTGCCGACTCAGGGCTGCATGAATCTGGCTGCCTCGGTCAACGTGATCCTCTATGACCGATTGGCGAAGGGGTTCCGGCAACCCTGAGCTGTGGCGTGTCAACGGTCAGCCAAACCGTAATGGAAGCGGTGTTGCTTATGGGCAGATAGCTGGCGGTGGCCGCTGTTGACGGGGCTGCGGCATCCTTCTCTTTCCCCTATGGCGGGATCAGTTTTCGCCGGCCTTGACCGCCTGCTCCTCGAGAAAGTCGCGGTAGTAGTCATAGAGGTGATAACGGCGATATATCTCGGCCAGCGTGCCGCGACGGATCAGATTCACCATCTCCTGATCCCACAGCTGCAGTAGCCGGTCGCCCTGCTCGGTATCGGTAAAAATGGGGTAAGTCGGTATCCAGCGCAAAATGGTGCGGTACATATTGGCCGGGGTTTCATCGGCGGAATGGAGCACCCCAGCGGTCAGGTAATAGCGATAGCGCCCCTTGCCAATCAGCTGCAGTGCCATCTCATGGTTGTCGATTTCGTGCCACCGCATGGTGACCGGAAGATATTTATCCAGCACCCATCCTCGCCGCCAGAGTACGGTCTCTCCCTCCAGGCTGCGCTCTCCCCGCCATTGTGGCTGCCACTGCTTGAGCATGAAGACGGTCACATCATCGGCGGAGGCTGGCTGATTGGGCTGCCTAACCCCCTTGATCTCGTCCCGATAGACACTCATGGCCATATCCCCCTCTTGCCTGGCTACCATGGCGACGGCGCGTTTGTAGGGCACGATATGGGGCACGATCTGGTAGCCATGGGGTTGGTAGATGGTTCGCACCAGATCGAGATAGATACCGCGGCCATCCGGTTGGCAGAAACCGGGCCAGCCATCGCAATAGACGTGAATATCGGCTGTGCGAGCGTGGGCGATCGCACACAGAGAGCAAAGCAGCAAACAACCGATGCGCAGCATGGTCAGCATTATCCTCGCAGGGGTGAGGAGAGCATTTATCACCTGATTTATACCATGCCATTGACAGTGGCGGGCGGAGAAAACATCCCGCATCTCCATTTTGCGACAGGGTTGAGAGTTATTTACCTTCGAGTCGTTCTCATTAATGAGAGGGTCAATAGTGGCCAATTGGCTGTCGCTAATAAGATGGTTAACCACAAATACGTAGGGCGGGTCTGACAGCAGAGGGAATATCAACGTCTGTTTGCATGAGGCGCTGGCACACCTCATGCGTACAGGTAAGTGACATATAGTTTTTGATAAACCTCAGCGGTAGCAGCCATACCGCGATATAGAAAGGCGACCCTCATCCGCGTCATGTTATCCCGGCT
Source organism: Aeromonas sp. JL9 (assembly GCF_024436075.1). Lineage (NCBI taxonomy): Bacteria > Pseudomonadati > Pseudomonadota > Gammaproteobacteria > Aeromonadales > Aeromonadaceae > Aeromonas > Aeromonas sp. JL9. The sequence continues at coordinate 15,045 of NZ_JANFNV010000046.1, forward strand.
ATGAATCTCTACAGCCTCACCCGGGGGCCAGCTAGCTTCTCGATCTTGCGCTGTGTTTAGTAGTGCGGCGGCGGGGTCTCTTCGGCCATGCTGGCAATCTGGCTGGGCTGTACGCTTTGCAGTTTGTCGATCAGCAGCTGGATCTGGTATTTGAGCCGATCGAGTTCACGGCCCTGGGTGGTCACCTCGTCGTTGAGCTGCTCTATGGTGTATTCCGCATAGGCAAGACGGGTTTCCAGGGTTTCGATGCGATCGTTAAGTGGCTGACTCATGGGCCTTCGGGTCCTTACTTGATTGTCCAGATTTCGGCCAGACCACTGGAGCTGGCACTGACAAGGTGGCTATTGTCGCGCAAAGCGACGCCGTAGACCACTGCGCTGGGCGGTTTCACCTTGGGTTGCGGCGAGACGCGCCAGCTCTGCAGCAGGGCACCATCGCTCACTTGCCACAGGGAGAGCTGACGGGAAGGGGCGCCAGTGATGAGCCACTTGCCATCGTTGGCAAAGCGGGCGCTGGTGTAGACCTCGAAGCGGTGATCATATTGCAGCTGACTCACCTCCTTGCCGGTTTTCAGATCCCAGATGCTGGCCCGGCTGCTGTCGGCGGTGAAGGCGTAGCGGCCGCTCGGCTCCAGTCTGGCCATGATCACCCGGCCACCATGGTTGAAGCGCCAAATTACCTGCCCGCTACGGGTATCCCACAGATAGGCGCTGTAGTCGTTGCCGCCGGTCAGGGCGTAGCGACCGTTGGCGGAGAGATCCACCGTATTGACCTGTTCGGTGTGCCCCAGAAACTGCAGACGACGACCGCTTCGGGTATCGAGCCACTCGGCCTTGCCATCTTCTCGCCCGATCAGCACATAACGACCATCTGCAGAGAGCGCGATGTCCCTCAGCCTGGATTCAGGAAGTGAGTAGTAGCCTTGTGATTGCCCGTCGTTCAGCCGCCAGGTAGCAAAAGTGTCTGGGGTGGCGGTGACGGCATGGCTGTTGCCTTCGGAAAAGCGGGTAATGAATACCAGATCATCCGCCGAGTCGGATTGCTTCCAGCGCCAGCGTTGACGGTTCTGTTCCAGATCCCAGACGATGATGCCCTGGCTGATGCTGGAGACGATGGCCTGCTTGCCATCACTGGAGAGATCTGCGGTCAGCAGACCCGTGCTGGCGAGGGTCATTTGCTGGTTGGGCTGGGAGCTCTGCTCGCAACCGGTGAGCATTAAACAGAGGCTCACCAGATAAATGGCACTTTTTATCATTTTTGCGGTCTCACGCTTTTGTTACCTGCGATCACGGCGTTAGTATAAGGCGCTTATCACGATAAACCTCTCATTTCACGATGGAACCGAGAGCGGTATTTGGAGTTTGGAGAAACTGATGAACAAATTTCTGAAGGTGTCCCTGTTGGCGGCGGCCGTTGCCGTCGGTCTGACTGCTTGCCAAAAAGACGAGAAGCCTGCTGCGGCCAATACCGCCGAAGTGAAGGCAGAAGCCAGCAAGCCGGCAGAGGCGACCAAGGCCGAAGCCAAGAGCTTTGAAGAGCAATCTGGCTACGCAATTGGCCTCTCCATGGGTCGTTACATCGCCAATACCCTGGAGCGTCAGCAGGAACTGGGCATCAAACTGGACAACGCCGTGATCCTGAAAGGGGTGACTGACGGTCTGGGCAAAGAAGCCAAGATGACTGATGAAGAGATCCAGAAGGTACTGCAGGATTACGACGCCAAGATCAACGAGCTGACCAAGGCCAAGGCCGAGAAAGACGCCGTTGAGAATCTGAAGAAAGGCGAAGAGTTCCTGGCTGCCAACGCCAAGAAAGAGGGTGTGAAGAGCACTGAATCCGGCCTGCAGTACGTGGTCGAGAAGATTGGCACTGGCGCCAAGCCGAAATCTACCGATATCGTCAAGGTTCACTACACCGGTACCCTGACTGACGGCACCAAGTTCGACAGCTCCGTCGATCGCGGCGAGCCGGCTACCTTCCCGCTCAACCAGGTTATCCCGGGTTGGACCGAAGGTGTTCAGCTGATGCCGGTTGGCTCCAAGTTCAAGTTCTTCCTGCCGTCCAAGCTGGCCTATGGCGAGCACGGTGCAGGCTCCATCCCGGCGAATGCCGTGCTGGTGTTTGACGTTGAGCTGCTGGCTATCGAGAAGCCGACTGCCGACGATGCCAAGAAGTAATCTTTTCTTGTAGTGAAAAACGGCTCCTTAAGGAGCCGTTTTTACTTGTGTATTCCCTGCAATCGCGGGATAACAGAGCTGTCTTGGCGTTGGGTTTGCGCGCGAAAATAAGGCAAAATAGATCGCAGAATCAAATACAAGGATGAGTCCAGTGGCTGAAAATAAATCGCGTGTCCTGCTGGTGGAAGATACCCGTAGTCTGGCGGTGGTCTATGAACAGTACCTGCGCCAGGAGGGGTATGAGGTGGTGCAGGCCGACTGCGGTCAGCAAGCGTTGGCGCAGTTGTTGGCAAGTCCTCCCCCCGTGGTGCTGCTGGATCTGGAGCTGCCGGATATGTCCGGTATGGATATTCTGCAGATGATCACCGAACAGCAGTTGCCTTGCTCGGTGGTGGTGATCACCGCCCACGGCTCGGTGGATGTGGCGGTGGAGGCGATGCGCCTCGGTGCCTTCGATTTTCTGACCAAGCCGTTTGACAGTAAGCGGCTCTGCGCCACCGTTCGCAATGCCTTGAAACACCAGCAGTTGAGCTCGCTGGTTGCCCACTATCGGGAGAATTTCGAACGCAGCTCCTTCTTCGGCTTTATCGGTGCCTCCATGTCGATGCAGGCGGTCTATCGCATCATCGAGAGCGCGGCGCCCAGCAAGGCGACCGTCTTTATCACTGGCGAAAGCGGCACCGGCAAAGAGGTGTGTGCCGAGGCGATTCACCAGTGCAGTCCCCGCAGCGAACAGCCCTTTATTGCCCTCAACTGCGCCGCCATTCCCCACGATTTGATGGAGAGCGAGATCTTCGGTCATGTGAAGGGCTCTTTTACCGGCGCCCAGGGGGATCGCAAGGGGGCGGCCAGTCTGGCCGATGGCGGTACCCTGTTTCTCGACGAGATCTGCGAGATGGACCTGGATCTACAGAGCAAGCTGCTGCGCTTCATCCAGACCGGCACAGTGCAGCGGGTCGGCAGCGGCAAGCTTGAGACGGTGGATGTGCGCTTTATCTGCGCCACCAACCGGGATCCGCTGGTGGAGGTGAAAGCGGGCCGTTTTCGCGAGGATCTCTACTATCGGCTCCACGTCATTCCCCTCACCCTGCCGCCGCTGCGGGAGCGGGGTGAGGATATCCTGCTGCTGGCGCGCACCCTGCTGCAAAGCTACGCCAAGGAGGAGAACAAACGCTTCAAGGATTTTGACGTCGAGGCGGCGCGAGTGCTGCTCGACTACCCCTGGCCCGGCAACGTACGCGAGCTGCAGAACGTGGTGCGCAATATCGTGGTGCTCAACGACAAGGAGCTGGTGAGCCCGGATATTCTGCCGCCACCACTCAATGGGGTTCGTCCCCAGTTGCCGGCTGCGATTGCGGCAGCGGTGACATCGGCTCCGGCCACCACCGGGGTGGCCAACGGGCCAATTCGTCCGCTCTGGCTGGTGGAGAAAGAGGTGATCGAACAGGCCATCGCCAGCTGTGATGGCAATATTCCCAAGGCGGCGGCCCTGCTCGAGATCAGCCCCTCCACCATTTACCGTAAAAAGCAGGGGTGGGAGGAGTCCAATCGGGCCTGAACCATCTTGCCAGCAGATAAGGGCGGCTAGCGTGCCGCCCTTGCTATTTTGGGGATCAGAGTTTGGCGAGCCGCTTGAGGCGGGCCAGTCGTTCCCCCTCGTTGGCGCTGAACCAGCGGTCCTGTGACAGCAGAAACCAGGCGCGGGAGAAGTATTCCGCGGCCAGCGGATCGTCCAGCACCAAGGCATTCTCCCCCAGCTCCTCGAACAGATAACCATCCTCAGGTTCGCCTGCCTCGGCCATATCGGCCTTGAGCTGGTGCAGCTCTGCCAGCGCCTGCTGGTGCTGACCCTGGGCCCGGGTCAGGCGAGCCAGACTCCAGCGGGCGATAAACGCCTTGGCCGGCTGGTTATGTTGCAGATGCCAGGCCAGGCACTTCTGCTGCTGGATTTTCGCCTCATCAAAGCGGCCCAATTCGAATAGGGTCCAGCCCTGATTGTTGTAAAGGGGGGCCAGCCAGCCACGCACCTTCTCGTCACGGCTGCGTTCCGCCAGCTCCATCGCCAGTTGATGCCAGCGGCTCTGCTCTTCCAGTGGTGCGGCGATGGCGATCATGTGAGCGGCGTCGATGGCGAGATAGGTCTCCTTCTCCTTGAGCCCCCATTGCCAGGCTTGTTCAAACAGCGGTTTGGCACTGGCTTTGTCGCCCGCCGAGTTAAAGGTGCGGCCTCGTTCCAGCAGGGCCCGGATCCGCGCTCTGGGGGTTTTATCGGTGAGGCGAGGCGCTATCTCGTCGAGCAGCTGATGGGCTTCGGCAAACTGGCGCTGCAGCGAATGGGTGCGGGCAATTTGGGTCAGCAACTCCAGTTCGAGTTGCAGGTCGGCGGCGGCGCGCGCTTCGGGAAGAAGGGTGTGAAAACGCAGGGCGCTGGCGGCGGGATCCTGATAATCCCACAGCGCCATGAAATCGGGCGGATTGTCCATCTGGCCTCCTTGCTGGTTATCCTGTCACCAAGATGCCTGCAGGCCATTGTTTGTACAAGGGGCTCCCGTCACAGAGCGCCCCTTGCATCATGCTAACGGCTGTGGCCGGTTGGTCAGTAGACCATGGCCAGGCTCATCAGCATCAGACCGAGGGCGGCAAAGGCCCCCTCCTTGATGGCGAGCCGTGGCACCAGCGCCTTGGGCAGGGCCGGAAACAGGCTCAGGGCAAAGCCAAGGCCCGGCATCAACCAGTGGAATGCCGGATCGCGCAGGGCGGGATCGGCGGCACCGTTGATGATGATCAGTAAAATAAACAGAGTGAAGGCCGGCAGGATAAACCAGCGTACCCCACCGGCGGCGACCGCCCGCAGCGGCGAAATGCGATAGAGCAGCATGGTCACAAGGAACAGAACAAAAGGGGCCAGCAGATAGAGCGGAGCGGGGTTCATAACATCTTTCCTGAAAACTGATCGTCAAAAAACAGGGAGTCCGGTGCAAGAGGCGCGGGATTTAATCACTCTTCGCAGGTAATCACCAGCAGCCCGGGCCCGGGCTGTGAAGAGGATCCCGGATAAAGGTTTGCTAGCGCGTCTTAGAGCCGCTAACAAAACCGAGTTGATTCGAATGATGCCAACCCCAACATAGGCAGCATGACACGAAAAATCAT
>NZ_JANFNV010000047.1:0-19544 GCF_024436075.1 Aeromonas sp. JL9
GATTCAAATTGTTAAAGAGCGTCACGCTTGTCGCGTTGAGGAGGCGCATATTACGCCTCTCACTTCGAAAGTCAAGCAATTATTTTCGCTTTTCTTTCGGCGCCCACTTCGCAAGGAAGCTGGCTCATCAGTTCGGCGTGTTCCACCGTGCTGGTAGGGGCGCATTATAGGGAGCTGCGCCGGGATGACAAGAGGAAAACTGCAAAAAAATGGCACTTTTTACAGTTTTCCGGTTCAACCGTTGCTTTATTAAACAAAAGCCCCGCATCGGCGGGGCTGTTTCGAGCAAGAAACCCTGCATTTACATCACGCTGCTACCTTTTTGACCAGAATTCGCGTGCAAAGCTGCGCACCTTTTCCCAATCGGTAAATTCAATGTCCTTACTGGTGTCGGTACTGCCACCGGTAATCTTCATGATCAGCTGGATGATGCGAGTCTGCCACCAGTTATAGCGGGAGTACTGCAGCGCACCGGCAAACACACCCAAGGTTTTCGGCTTCCAGGGAGAGAGGCGCAGGAACTTCTTCATATAGGCATTGGTTTGCGGCGTCTGCTTCTCTGGCTTGCGGGCCGTAAGGTTGACACAGAAGAAGGCCGCATTGGCCACCTCCAGCTGCTCCTGATGAGCGTGAATAAAGCTGAACAGGCTGGGGTGGAAGTTGCCATAACGAATGGAGGCGCCGATCAAGACCTTGGCATATTTGCTGAGGTTGCACATCGGCAAGGTGTGCAGGTCGTGCATCACCACTTCGCATCCCGGCATCTGCTCCAGCATGACATCGACTATTTTGCGGGTTTGGCCATCCCGAGAGGAATAAAGCACCAGAATCTTGTCCATAACAACCTCAACTACGCCAGAATGCAGGAGTAAACAGTACCAGAAGCGTGAAAATTTCCAATCGGCCAAACAACATAGCCAACACCAGTACCCACTGGGCCGCTGGCGAGATATTGCCGAAGTTGGCTGATACCTCTCCCAAACCCGGACCTACGTTGGTGAAAGCCGCAGCCACAGCGGTGAATGCGGTCACTTCGTTCAGCCCCGTCATCAGCAACAGCAGCATGAACATAAAGAAGAGAATAATATAGGTGGCGAAGTAGCCCCACACCGCCTCGACGATGCGCTCGGGCACCGCCCTATTCCCCAGCTTCAAGGTATAGATGGCTCTGGGGTGAACCAACCGCTTCAACTCGCGCATCCCCTGCATGAACAGGATCATGAAACGCATCACCTTGATGCCGCCGCCAGTACTGCCCGCGCAACAGCCGATAAAGGCGGAGAACATCAGCAGCATGGGCAGGAACGAGGGCCAGTCGGCATAGGTCGTGGTGCTGTAGCCGGTGGTGGTCCCCAGAGAGACCGCCTGGAAAAGACCGTGGTTGAGCGCCTCTTGCCAGGTGGCGTAATGTCCGTGGGTCAGCAAGGCGACAAAGCAGATCATCACCAGGGTCGCCTGGATGGCCAGAAACACCTTGAGTTCAGAATCGTAAAGGTAGCGACCGAGCCGCACCGGACGGTGAGAGAAGACGGTAAAGTGGAGCGCAAAGTTCACGCTGGCCAGCAGCAGGAACACCACGGTAATCAGGTTGATGACCGGACTGTTGAAGAAACCGATGCTGGCATCATGAGTGGAGAAGCCACCGACCGACAGAGTCGAGAACGAATGGCAGACCGCATCGAACAGCGTCATCCCGGCGAGCCAGTAGGCCAGCGCACAGAGCGCGGTCAGCAGCAGATAGATGAACCAGAGCGCCTTGGCCGTTTCGGCGATGCGCGGCGTCACCTTGGTATCCTTTACCGGCCCCGGGATCTCGGCACGATAGAGCTGCATGCCCCCGATACCCAGCAGTGGCAGAATGGCCACCGCCAGTACGATGATCCCCATCCCCCCCAGCCACTGCAGCAGCTGGCGGTAGAACAGAAACGCCTTGGGCAGATTATCGAGCCCGGTCAATACCGTTGCGCCAGTGGTGGTCAGGCCGGAAAAAGATTCGAAGAAGGCCTCCGAGACCGACATATCCGGCACATCGCTCATGATGAAGGGCACCGCCCCCACACTGCCCAGCACAGTCCAGAACAGCACCACAATCAGAAAGCCCTCTTTCGAACGCATCTCCTTCTTGTGATAGCGATTGGGAAACCAGAGCACCACGCCGAGCAGCAGGGCGATCAGAAAAGAGCTGACGAACTCGGCACCACCACCATCCCGATAGCCAAAGGCCACCAGTGCAGGCAACAGCATGGTCGAGCTGAACAGCGCAACCAGCAGGCCAACAATGCGAATAATGCTCAGAATGTGCATTACAGCTCCCTTTCCCCAATTAAAGAGCGATGGATTCTAGCCATCTAAGGGACTGAGGGATACCCGCCCATGAGTCCGGTCGGTCAATTCACGGTCCACCTGAGCCCAAACCGAGGACTCCCACGCCACCTGCAAGGTGACCTGCTGACCGTAATCCGCCGCCAGCAATTCGCCATTATGGCTGCTGATCAGCGACTCGACCGTCCCCATGTCACCGTAATCGCAGTGAATGAGAGAGGGAGTGCGCGGCACCTTGAGCAGGGTTGGCAATTGCTTGAGGGCAGCACCGACGCCGCCTCCATAGGCTTTGACCAGTCCACCGGTACCAAGCTGGATGCCGCCGTAGTAACGCACCACCACGGCACAGATTTCACCGATCCCCGAGCCCATCAACTGGGCCAGGATCGGCTTGCCCGCGGTACCGGAAGGTTCGCCGTCATCGCTGAAGCCATAAACCTGACTATCTTGCGGCGCACCAGCCACAAACGCCCAGCAGTGATGGCGCGCGGTCGGATGTTGACGCTTGATTTCGTTGATCCACCCCTTGGCCGCCTCGACGGTCGGGGTGTGGGCGATCAGGGTAATGAAGCGGCTCTTCTTTATCTCTTCGGTCAACTCCAGCGGGGCAGCCGGAATGGAGTACGCTGCAGCCATCAGAGTCCTGCTTGTCTGGTCATGTTCTCCACCCCGTTGGCGTGCAGCACCACGTTGTCTTCGATGCGGATGCCGCCGAACGGACGCAGCGCCTCCACCTTGTTCCAGTTGACCCGCTTGCCCTGTTCACCCTGACGCAGCGGCTCCAGCAGGCTGTCGATGAAGTAGAGACCGGGCTCGATAGTGAACACCTGGCCTACCTCCATCACCCGGGTGCAGCGCAGATAGGGGAACAGCTCGGGCGCCGCCAGATGGGTGCCGCGCTCATCCTGCATGAAACCGCCCGCATCGTGCACCTGCAAACCGAGGAAGTGGCCAAGGCCGTGGGGGAAGAAGACATTGGTCACCCCGGTGTTGATCATCTCGTCTACCGACATATCCACCAGCTCGGTCGCTTGCAGCAGGCGCGCCAGCTTGTGATGCATCTGCAGGTGCAGCTCGCTGTAGCGGCGACCCGGTTTGATCTCCTTGATGATCTCCTGCTGCTGCTCGTCGAGGGCTGCAATCAGATCGGCGAACTCGCCGCGCCGCCACGCCCAGGTGCGGGTGATGTCGGAGGCATAACCGTGAAAATCGACGCCGGCATCGATCAGGAAAGAGTGGCGCTCCGCATCGGGCACCCGCAAGGCGGACAAATGGGTGTAGTGAAGGATGGCAGCGTTGCGGTTGATGGCGACGATATTGCCGTAGGGCACCTCATTGGCCCCCTGCCCGACCGCCTTCATGTAGGCCAGATTGATCTCGAACTCGCTCGCCCCCGCCATAAAGGAGTCCTTGGCGGCGATATGGCCGCGCACCCCGATCCGGTTCGCCTCGCGCAGACACTCCAGCTCGTAGGGGGTTTTGTAGGCGCGGTGATAGTGCAGGTAGTTGAGCACCGCCTCCGGATTGGGCTGGGTCAGCCCCAGCAGCTCGGCCACTTCCAGATGGCCACCCAGATAGGCCCACTCCTGCTTGTTGGCAGGTAGATGGTCGGCCACCTGTTCCGGCCGGGTCAGGAAACGGATATCGAAGAACTCGACCCAGAAGGCATTGGGCAGATCCGCCACCTTGTGCCAGAAATCCACAGGGCGGTAGAACAGCAATACCGGTTTGTTCACCCCGTCCACCAGCAGCCAGCAGTGGGGATTGTCCAGTACCGGCAACCAGGCCTTGAAGTGCGGGTTTACCTTGAACGGATAATCCTGATCATCGAGGAAGATGCGGTGGGTCTGGCCGGAGTGGATGGCCAGTCCGCTGAGCCCCTGTTGTTGCAGAATGTCGCGGGTGCGCTGCTGCAAGGTATCGAGGTGCTGGGCAAAAAGTTGGCTGTAGCTGCTCATGGCGTCCTGCTCCGAGGTGAATGTGATTGCAGCATAACATCAAGCGCTTGGCGGCTCGACCCGTCAAGCTGCCGCTTCGTGAGGTAACGCATACGTTACAAACGTGTTTGTTATCAACAGAAAACCAATCATTAACAAATCAAAAACAATTCAATACACTGCCGGTAGATACATGAAGTCAGGGATTACTCATGGACAACCTCTGCCTGTGGCAACCGGATCCGCTCGGGATGCAGCAATCCAACCTCTACCGTTTTATGGCGGAGGTGAACCGTTTCCACGGCTTGCAGTTGCAGAATTACCCGCAGCTTTATCAATGGTCGGTGGAGAAGACCACCCGTTTCTGGCCGCTGGTGTGGCAGCACTGCGGCGTCAAGGGGGAGCTCGGCAACATAGTGGCGGAGAACCGTCAGGATATGCAGCGCACCCGCTGGTTCCCCGATAGCCGCCTCAACTTCGCCGAAAACCTGCTGCGCCGCCAGGACGAGAGCCCGGCCATCATCGCCCGCATCGAAGGGAGCCCAAGCCGCACCCTGAGCTGGCGTGAGCTTGGGGAACAGGTTGCCCGGCTGGCACAGTGGCTGCGTCATCAGGGGATTGGTCGTGGCGATGTGGTCGCCGCCTATCTGCCCAATATTCCGGAAACCGTGGTTGCCATGCTGGCAACCACCAGTCTCGGGGCGATCTGGACCTCCACCAGCCCCGACTTTGGCGAGGCCAGTGTGTTGGAGCGCTTCGGCCAGACCCGGCCGCGGGTGCTGTTTGCGGTGGATGGCTATCGCTACAACGGTAAAGCTATCGACATTCAGGACAAAGTGGCAGGGATCGTCAGCCAGATCGGCTGCATAGAGCAGACGGTGATGATCCCCCTGCTCGGCAACCCGCTGCAGCTTGGCCACGACTGGCAGCGACTGCTGGCAAGCCAGCCGGACGCCAGCCTCCAGTTCGAGCCGATGGCTTTCAACGACCCACTCTATATCCTCTACTCCTCCGGTACCACCGGCAAACCCAAGTGCATCGTGCACGGCATCGGCGGTACCCTGCTGCAACACCTGAAAGAGCACCAGCTGCACTGCGACATCAAACCGGGGGAGCGAATTTTCTACTTCACCACCTGCGGCTGGATGATGTGGAACTGGCTGGTGAGCGCGCTCGCCTCCGGCGCCACTCTGGTGCTCTATGACGGCTCGCCGTTTTACCCGGATGGCAATGTGCTGTGGGATCTCGCCCGTGATGAGCAGGTCAGCTTGTTCGGCACCTCGGCCAAATACCTGGATGCGCTGCACAAGCAGGGTTATGCCCCGATCAAGACCCACGACTTGCCGCACTTGCGGCTGATCTGCAGCACCGGATCTGTGTTGTCGCCGGAGGGATTCGACTACGTCTACCAGCAGATCAAGCAGGATGTGCAGCTCAGCTCCATCTCCGGCGGCACCGACATCTGCTCCTGCTTCGTCATCGGCAACCCGCTCAGCCCTGTCTATCGCGGCGAGAGCCAGGGGCGCGGCCTCGGCCTCGCGGTGCAGGTATTCAACGAAGCGGGCCAGCCGGTGCAGGGGGAGAAAGGCGAGCTGGTCTGCACCAAGCCGTTCCCGGCCCAGCCCATCTACTTCTGGGGCGACGAAAATGGCGACAAGTACCACGCTGCCTACTTCGAGCGGTTCGACAACATCTGGTGCCACGGCGACTGGATTGAGCTGACACCGACCGGTGGCATTCTGTTCTACGGCCGCTCCGACGCCACCCTCAACCCGGGCGGCGTGCGCATCGGCACCAGCGAGATCTACCGCTATGTCGAGCAGCTGGACGAGGTGGAGGAGAGCATCGTCATCGGCCAGCAGTGGCAGCAGGACGAGCGGGTGGTGCTGTTCGTCAAGCTCAAGGCGGGTTGCAAGCTGGATGAGCCGCTGCGCGAACGGATCCGCCAGCAGATAAAACTGCACTGCACCGCCCGCCACGTGCCCGCCCGCATCCTGCAGGTGGATGCCATCCCCCGCACCAAGTCCGGCAAGATCGTCGAACTGGCGGTGCGGGAGGTGGTGCACAACAGACCCGTCAACAACACCCACGCCCTCGCCGATCCCGAGGTGCTGAACCAGTATCGCAACCGGCCGGAACTGGCCAATTGATAACAAACTCACATCTATCCGAGGCGCCGCAAGGCGCCTCTCTTTTGCCCGTTTTGTGATGAAGAGCTTTTACTCGATAACTGTTAAACAAATGTTTTAAATAGGTGTTGAAAATGTCTCCTTTTGGATCAATAGTGAGCCTCGCCCCCTGCTGGGGATAAAGGAGCACCACTCCCCACTGAGTGGGAACAAGGAGACACTCTCATGATCTACCAAGGCGAAACCCTGTCGGTCAGCTACCTCGAAAACGGCATCGCCGAACTGAGGTTTGATGCCCCGGGTTCAGTCAACAAGCTGGATCGCGCTACCCTGCTCTCCCTGAGCGAAGCGATCGCCGCATTACAACAAGAACGTGAACTAAAAGGTCTGATCCTCACCTCCGGCAAAGACGCCTTTATCGTCGGTGCCGACATTACCGAATTCCTGGAACTGTTCGATCTGCCGCAAGAAGATCTGCTCGGCTGGCTGAAAAAGGCCAACGACATCTTCAATGCCATCGAAGATCTGCCGGTTCCGACCCTCTCCGCCATCAAGGGCCACGCCTTGGGCGGCGGCTGCGAGACCATTCTCTCCACCGACTTCCGTCTGGCTGACACCACAGCCAAAATCGGCCTGCCCGAGACCAAACTCGGCATCATGCCGGGCTTTGGCGGCACCGTCCGCCTGCCGCGAGTGATCGGCGCTGACAACGCACTGGAGTGGATCACCACCGGCAAGGATTACCGTGCCGATGACGCCCTCAAGGTGGGTGCCATCGATGCCGTGGTCGCCCCGGACTTACTGCAGAGCGCTGCGCTGCAGATGATCAAGGACGCCATCGCGGGCAAGCTGGACTGGCAGAGCCGTCGCGCAGCCAAAAAAGCGCCGCTGCGCCTCTCCAAACTGGAAGCCATGATGAGCTTCACCACCGCCGCCGGCATGGTTGCCGCCGTGGCGGGCAAACACTATCCGGCGCCGATGACTGCGGTGAAAACCGTCGAAGCCGCCGCAGGTATGGGCCGTGACGAGGCGCTGGTCGTTGAAGCACAGGGCTTTATCAAGCTGGCCAAGACCGATGTCGCCAAGGCACTGGTCGGGATCTTCCTGAACGATCAGCACATCAAGGCGCTGGCCAAGAAGGCGGCCAAGCAGGCGAGCAAGGCCACTGGCCACGCCGCCGTACTGGGAGCCGGCATCATGGGTGGCGGCATCGCCTACCAGTCTGCCAGCAAGGGCATTCCGGCGGTGATGAAGGACATCAACGAGAAGGCGCTGGCACTTGGCATGAGCGAAGCCACCAAGCTGCTCAACGGCCAGCTCGAGAAGGGCCGCATCGACGGCATCAAGATGGGCCAGGTGCTCTCCGCCATCACTCCGACTCTCAGCTATGACAACGTCAAAGGCGTGGACATCGTCGTCGAAGCTGTGGTTGAAAACCCGAAAGTGAAAGCCGCCGTACTGGGCGAAGTGGAAGGAATCATTGGCGAAGACGCCGTGCTCGCCAGCAACACCTCCACCATTCCCATCTCCCTGCTGGCCAAGGGGCTGAAGCGCCCGCAGAACTTCTGCGGCATGCACTTCTTCAACCCGGTGCACCGCATGCCACTGGTTGAGATCATTCGCGGCGAGCAGACTTCAGATGAAACCATCAACCGCGTGGTGGCCTATGCCGCCGCCATGGGCAAGTCCCCGGTGGTGGTCAACGACTGCCCGGGCTTCTTCGTCAACCGGGTGCTGTTCCCCTACTTCTTCGGCTTCAACAAGCTGGTTGCCGATGGTGCCGACTTCGCCGCCGTCGACAAGGTAATGGAGAAGGAGTTCGGCTGGCCGATGGGCCCCGCCTACCTGCTGGACGTGGTCGGTATCGACACCGGTCACCATGCCGGTGACGTGATGGCGCAGGGCTTCCCGGCACGCATGAGCAAGGAAGGTCGCACCGCCATCGACGTGATGTACGAAGTGAACCGCTTCGGTCAGAAGAACGGCAAGGGCTTCTACGCCTACGAGCAGGACAAGAAGGGCAAACCGAAGAAGGTGGCCGACGCCTCTGCTTACGAGCTGCTGGCCCCCATCGCCAAGCCGAAACAGGATTTCGACAAGGACGCCATCATCGCTCGCATGATGATCCCGATGATCAACGAGGTGGTGCTCTGTCTGGAAGAGGGCATAGTCGCCACGCCAGCCGAAGCCGACATCGCGCTGGTCTACGGTCTGGGCTTCCCTCCCTTCCGCGGCGGCGTGTTCCGCTATCTGGACACCATTGGTCTGGATCGCTACGTGGCCATGGCCGACCAGTATGCCGACTTGGGCCCGCTCTACCGCGTCAGCGACCGCTTACGCGAGATGGCCGCCCAGGGCAAAACCTTCTACTGATTGCGGAAAGGAGATCCATTCATGAAAGACGTAGTCATTGTCGACTGTATCCGGACCCCGATGGGCCGGTCCAAGGGCGGCGCCTTCCGCAACGTGCGTGCAGAAGATCTGTCCGCGCACCTGATGAAATCCATCCTGCTGCGCAACCCCAACCTCGACCCGAACGAGATCGAGGATATCTACTGGGGCTGCGTGCAGCAGACCCTGGAGCAGGGCTTCAACATCGCCCGCAACGCCGCGCTGCTGGCCGGTATTCCGAAGCAGGTGGGGGCGGTCACCGTCAACCGCCTGTGTGGCTCCTCCATGCAGGCGCTGCACGATGCCTCTCGCGCCATTCAGGTGGGTGATGGGGATATCTTCATCATCGGCGGCGTCGAGCACATGGGTCACGTACCGATGAGCCACGGCGTCGACTTCCACCCGGGCATGGCCAAGTCGGTGGCGAAAGCCTCCGGCATGATGGGGCTGACCGCCGAGATGCTCGGCAAGCTGCACGGCATCAGCCGCCAGCAGCAGGACGAGTTTGCCGCCCGCTCCCACCGCCGAGCTCACGCCGCCACCGTGGAAGGCCGTTTTGCCAAGGAGATCGTCGGGCTGGAAGGGCACGACGCCAGCGGCGCCCGCTTCTTCTACGACTACGACGAGGTGATCCGCCCGGAGACCACGGTCGAAACCCTGAGCCAACTGCGCCCGGTGTTCGACCCGGTCAACGGCACCGTCACCGCCGGCAGCTCCTCGGCCCTGTCCGATGGCGCCGCCGCCATGCTGGTGATGAGCGCGGATCGCGCCAAGGCCCTCGGCCTCACGCCGCGCGCCAAGGTACGTGCCATGGCCATCGCCGGCTGTGACGCCGCCATCATGGGTTACGGCCCGGTGCCGGCGACCCAGAAGGCGCTCAAACGTGCCGGTCTGACTGTCGGTGATATCGACCTGTTCGAGCTGAACGAGGCGTTTGCCGCCCAGTCTCTGCCTTGCGTGAAGGATCTGGGTCTGCAGGATCTGGTGGACGAGAAGGTGAACCTGAATGGCGGCGCCATTGCCCTGGGTCACCCGCTCGGCTGCTCCGGCGCCCGCATCTCCACCACCCTCATCAATCTGATGGAGGAGAAGGATGCCACCCTGGGGGTTGCCACCATGTGTATCGGTCTGGGCCAGGGCATCGCCACCGTGTTTGAACGGGTGTGATAACCAGCCGGATCGACGGGATGCACTACTGAGAGTTGTCCCTTTTCGGGGCCAGTCTGACTGGCCCCTTTTCAAGTCTGTGACGATCGCCACACGGGGTGCTCGTCAGTGGTCAGAAGCTGTCTGTTGGCCGTCCCGTTTGGGTCGGCCTTTTTTCGTTTTAATCTTATCAATAGGCTGTTATTGCCTTAAACCTCACATTAGATAGGGGGCTTGCTTGCTTTTTACTCCCCCGACAGGTTCAATCTGCACAAAAAAATGGGTGGATGCACATACATATGTCAATGAGCAAACAACTGCTGATCGTCGATGACGACCAAGAGATCCGCGAGCTGCTCAATGAATACCTGACCCGGGCGGGCTTTCAGGTATTGACGGCGGCGGAGGGCAACGAGATGCGCCAGCAACTCGCCCAGCACAGCCCGGACCTGATCATTCTGGACATCATGATGCCCGGCGAGGACGGTTTTACCCTCTGCCAGCAGATCCGTCGTGACTCCCAGGTGCCCATCATCATGCTGACCGCCGCCTCCGACGAAGCGGATCGGGTGATCGGCCTGGAACTCGGCGCCGACGACTATATCGCCAAGCCGTTCAGCCCCCGTGAACTGCAGGCCCGCATCAAGGCGCTGCTGCGCCGCGCCGAATTCCGCCAGCCGGAAAAAGAGAAAGAGCCAAGCCGCCGCCTGCGTTTTGCCGAGTGGACCCTCGACACCCTGAGCCACCAGCTGACCCATGATGATGGCAGCCTGCTGGATCTCTCCGGCAGCGATGCCATGCTGCTCGGCATGTTCCTGCAACAGCCCGGCGTGGTGCTAGATCGGGACACCATCTCGGATGCCACCCGCGGCCGCGAAAGCCTGCCGATGGAGCGCGGCATCGACGTACAGATCAGCCGTCTGCGCCAGAAGCTGGGCGACAACGGCAAGAGCCCGCGCATCATCAAGACCATTCGCGGCAGTGGCTACATGCTGATTGCCGAGGTGCACGAGCTGCCATGAGCAACAAGTGGTCCTGGGGGGCGCTGGTGCCCCGCTCCCTGTTGTCACGGATGATCCTGCTGCTGTTGCTGGCCATCCTGCTCTCCCAGACCATTCTGACCGGCATCTGGATGCAGCAGATCCAGAAGCGGGAGCTGGAGGGGATGCTCAGCACCACCCGCAACCTCGCCATGTCTGCCGCTTCCACCGTCAACTTCTTCAAATCCCTGCCGCTGCAGTATCGCCATATCGCGCTGGACCAGCTGCGCAACATGGGGGGCAGCCGCTTCTTCGTCTCGCTCAACGAGGAAGAGATCCACATCAACGCCATCCCCGACAGCGAACGCAAGACGCAGGTGCTGGAGGAGGTGCAGGGAGTGCTGACCCGCAAGCTCTCCGACGCCATGGCGATCAAGGTGGACTTCTCCCGCCCCGACGACCTCCACGTCTTCAACAACGACACCCTGCTGGCGGATCTCCCCTCCTCCTGGGCCCGCTACACCCTGTCGCTGGAGCCGCTCAATCCACCGGTACTGGTGACCCAGATCGAGATTGAAAAGGGGGAGTGGCTCTATCTGGCGGCCCTGCTGCCCGCCCCCTACATGACCCTCGACGATACCGTGATGCCAAGCAACCAGGTGCGTTTCATCGCCCTGATGACGGTGTTCCTCTGCTTCTTCACCTTTATGCTGGTGCGCTGGCAGACCCGGCCGCTGCGCCGTCTCGCCAAGGCGGCGGTGAATCTGGGCAAGGATATTGATCAGCCTTCGCTCAAGGAGGAAGGAGCGTCGGAAATCGTGGCGGCGACCCGCGCCTTCAATATCATGCAGCACCGGATCCGCCGCTATATCGACGATAGAGAGCGGCTGTTCAGCTCGATTTCCCACGACCTCAAGACCCCCATCACCCGGCTGCGGCTACGGGTCGAACTGCTCGATGACGAGGTACAGATCGCCAAGTTCAACAAGGATCTCGACGAGCTGGAGCTGATGGTGAAAGGGGCGCTGCAGACGGTCAAAGAGACCGACATTCACGAGAATATCGAGGAGATCGACATCAACGCCCTGCTGGAGCAGATGGCGGAGTCGATGAACCTGCACGACGAGCGGCTGACCATCGAAGGCCACTGCAAGTGGCCCTATCGCGGCAAGCTACTGGCGCTCAAGCGCTGCATCGGCAATCTGGTAGACAACGGCATCAAGTACGGCCAGCGGGTGCGCATCATCATCATGGATGACGAGGAGATGCTGATCCTCTTTATCATGGATGAGGGCCCCGGCCTGCCAGACGATCAGTTTGAGCGCATCTTCGAACCCTATTACCGGCTCAGTACCGATCAGGCCGGCACCGGCCTCGGCCTTGGCATCGCCCGCAACATAGCCCACGCCCACGGCGGCGATCTGGTGCTGGAAAACCGTCCGCAAGGTGGCCTGCAGGCCACGCTCTCCCTACCAAGGCAGTAACCTTATGAAGTGGTTGTCTTTTTCTGTCATCGCCCTGCTCTCTGCTCCAGTTACCGCCTCCCAGGTGGAGGTACTGCACTGGTGGACGTCCGGCGGCGAAGCGAAAGCGGTCGAAGTGCTCAAATCCGAGTGGGCCAAACAGGGCAACCAGTGGAACGACTTCGCGGTACAGGGCGGCGGCGGCAAGAGTGCCATGACGGTATTGAAGAGCCGGGCACTGGCGGCCAACCCGCCCGAAGCAGCTCACCTCAAGGGCTATGAACTCAAGGAGTGGGCCGGGCTCGGCTTCCTGCGCGATCTCACCCCCATGGCCGAACACCTCGGCTGGTACAGCCAGATGCCGCCCATGGTACGGGCCACCCTCAGCCAGAATGGCGCCCTGATGGCGGTGCCCACCGGCATCCACCGGGTCAACTGGCTGTGGCTAAACCGCAAGATCTTCGAGCGCAACAAGCTGACTCCACCCACCGACTGGGCCCAGTTTGTCACCGTCGCCGACCAGCTTAAAAAACGGGGCATCACCCCGCTCGCCATCGGCAACGAGCCCTGGCAGCTGGCGGTACTGTTTGAAACGGTGGCGCTCGGTGAGGGGGGTAAAGAATTCTATCGCAAGGCGTTCCTCGAGCAGGACAGCGCCACCCTGACCGGCCCCGACATGGTGCGGGTGTTGACCCGTTTCCAGCAGCTGCGTGCCTATGTGCCGCAAAAATACGCCGGTCTGAAGTGGCATCAGGCCACCAATCTGCTGGAGAGCGGTGGCGCCGCCATGCAGGTAATGGGCGACTGGGTGAAGGGGGAGCTGAGCGCGGGCAACTACCGGCCGGGTGAGGATATCGCCTGTCTGCCGAGCCCGGGCAGCGCCGGACTGTTCAGCTACAACCTCGACTCCATCGCCATGTTCAAACAGCGGGATCCGGCCCAGCTGCAGGCACAGGGGGATCTGGCCCAGCTGCTGATGACGCCACAATTCCAGGAGGAGTTCAATCGGGTGAAGGGGTCGATCCCGGCGCTGACCAATCCCGACATGAGCAAGTTCGACCGCTGCGCCGTACGCTCCTATCAGGACTTCCTGCTGGCGGAAAAGCAGGACAACCTGCTGCCCAGCATGGCGGAAGGGATGGCGACGCCGACCAATATGCGGCAGGCGATCCTCGATGTGCTGAGCAACTACTTCAACGACCCCAAAGCAAACCCGCAGCAGACGGCGCTGCATCTGGAACGGGCAATGCGCTCGACCCGCTGATCCGGGCACATTGCCAAACGGCAGAAATGACAAAGGCGGAATTGCTCCGCCTTTGTTGTTGAATCGTCATCCGATTCAGGATTGATCGTTCTCGTCCTCATCCTCGTCATAGTAATCGCTGAGCTCGATCCAGAGCCCCAACCCGACCATCACCATGGAGCCGAACCAGGTACCGGTGTTCCCGATCGGGCTGCCCATCACTATCATGGCGAAGGACAAGAACCCCATGCCTGCATAGGCCTGTAATCTGCCGTAGGAGACCTGCATATTCACCTCCTTGTTGAATATGGTTCAATTTTTATATTACTCGTCCGGCGCACGCTGGATAGGGCCGAATAACATTTCGGTTACATATGCTGGTTGATGGGGCGTTTGTTTGATTATTTTTTAGCCCTGAGTATCATTGGCAGCCGAATAGGTTGAAGGTTGATAATAGATGAGTGATTTATTCTGCGGCGCAACTCACGAGTTGGACGCAATCGGGCTTCGTTGCCCGGAACCCGTTATGATGGTTCGCAAGAAAGTGCGGCTGATGGCGGATGGCGAGACCCTGCTGGTCAGCGCCGACGATCCTTCAACCACCCGCGACATCCCCAGTTTCTGCCGCTTTATGGATCACACCCTGGTCGCCAGCGAGACAGAGCAGGCCCCCTATCGCTACCTGATCCGCAAGGGTCAATAAGCCCCCATACCGGAGCACTCCATGACAACCATTACCCGAATCGGCACCACCCAGCGTTGGTCAGACGTGGTCATCCACAATGGCACCCTCTATGTGGTGGAAGTGCCCGTCAGCGAAGAGGCCGATATCCACCAGCAGACCCGCGAAGTGCTGGCGAGCCTGCAGCGCCTGTTGGAAGCCAACGGCTCCGGCGTAGACAAAATTCTGATGGCCAATATCTATCTGAAAGACATTGGTGACATCGCCGCCTTCAACGAGCAGTGGGATGCCTGGATCCCGGCTGGCACCGCCCCCGTGCGCGCCTGCGTACAGGCCCGTCTCGCCCACGAAGGCTACAAGGTCGAAGTACAGCTGACAGCGGCTGTCTAAGAGGCGCTTATCCCCCTCATCCCCGCCCCTTCTCCCACGAGGGGAGAAGGGAGCAAACAACAAGGCGTCATTGCTCGCCACGGCGCCAATAGAAAGGCCCCGCCATCACTGGCGGGGCCTTTTCGTTACCGAAACCTGAACGACTTAGGCGGTCGGGGTCAGGGTAATGGTCACGCGGCGGTTCTGGGCTTTGCCAGCGGCGGTGCTGTTGGTAGCAACCGGCTGATCCGGGCCCACGCCGGTGGTGGAGATGCGGCTACCTGCTACGCCCTGACCAATCAGCTGGGCGGCAACGGCATCGGCACGATCGCGGGAGAGCTTCATGTTCAGATCGCGGGAACCGGTGCTGTCGGTGTGACCGACCACGTTCAGGCGGGTCTTGTCGAACTCGGCAACGACCATGGCCACACCGGAGAGGGTGTTGGCACCGGCCGCTTTCAGCTGGGAGCTGGAGCTGTCGAAGGTCACGTTGTTCGGCATGTTGAGGATCAGCTCATTGCCATTGCGGGTCACGCTGACGCCAGTGCCTTGCAGCTTCTCGCGCAGCTTGGCTTCCTGCACGTCCATGTAGTAGCCGATACCACCACCCAGCGCCGCGCCAGCAGCAACGCCGGTCAGGATGCCCTTCTTGCGGTCACCCTTGCTGGAGGAGAGCGCACCTACGGCCGCACCGGCAGCGGCGCCAGCCAGCGCGCCCCAGGCACCTTTGGAGGTCTGGGATTCACCTGTGTAGGGGTTGGTGGTACAGCCGCTCAGGGCAACGGTCAGTGCCAGAGCAGGCACCAAGATCTTGGCTCGCATGAAAAAACCTCTGTGAAAACAATCCGGCACCATGCCGGGGGCCGGATTGTAACGCGCTGGCACGCCATTGTCTGACGCAAGCCTGAACAGATGGCGAGAGTGGTGTTTTTTTGGGCAATCGGCGGGTTGTCAGCGCGGTCACTGACACTCGGCGTGGCAAGGACAGCTGACCAGATGATCGTTCACCATCCCCACCGCCTGCATAAAGGCGTAACAGATGGTGCTGCCGACGAAGTTGAAGCCGAGCTTCTTGAGCGCTTTCGACATGGCATCCGACTCCGGCGAGGTCGCCGGAATATCGCCGTTGCCCTGGCGCTGGTTGACGATGGGGGCGCCGCCGACAAAGCCCCACAGGTAGTCGGCGAAGTCGATCCCCTGCTCCTGCAACGCCAGATAAGCGCGGGCATTTCTGATGATCGACTGCACCTTGAGCCGGTTGCGGATAATGCCGCTGTCCTGCATCAGCCTCTCCACATCCTGCTCGTCGAAGCGGGCAATCTGCACCGGATCAAAGTCCGCATAGGCGCGGTAATAGCTCTCGGTGCGCTTGAGGATGGTGAGCCACGACAGCCCCGCCTGCTGGCCGTCGAGGCAGAGCTTGGCAAACAGCTCGCGCGAGTCATAGACCGGCCTGCCCCACTGTTTGTCATGGTATTCAATGTATTCCGGGTCTTTGGTCACCCAGGCGCAGCGCAGTTCCATTTCCTCTCCCTCGTTATTTCAGCGGTTTGCCCGACCCTGCCCACTCTGCAGGCGGCACTGCTCACATCATATACCGGACATCCCGCCCGACCAGCCAGGGCGCAGCACCATCCCGCGAATCCGCTGCAATTTCGCCTATTATCCGACCATGCCAGACGGTATACTCCCTCGGTTCACATTCAGCAAATCTTGCTCTGATTTTCACTTCGCGCGAAAAAAATTATGCAAAAATTCGATGTCAAAACCTTTCAGGGCCTGATCCTGCAGCTGCAGGACTATTGGTCCCGCCAGGGCTGTACCATCATTCAGCCGCTGGATATGGAAGTGGGTGCCGGTACTTCCCACCCCATGACCTGTCTGCGTGCCCTGGGCCCGGAGCCCATCGCCTGCGCTTACGTGCAACCGTCCCGCCGTCCGACCGATGGCCGCTACGGTGAAAACCCGAACCGCCTGCAGCACTACTACCAGTTCCAGGTGATCATCAAGCCTTCCCCCGACAACATTCAGGAACTCTATCTGGGCTCCCTGAAAGAGCTGGGCATGGATCCTGAAATCCACGACATCCGCTTCGTGGAAGACAACTGGGAAAACCCGACTCTGGGTGCCTGGGGTCTGGGTTGGGAAGTGTGGCTGAACGGCATGGAAGTGACCCAGTTCACCTACTTCCAGCAGGTTGGCGGCCTCGAGTGCAAGCCGGTCACCGGCGAGATCACCTACGGTCTCGAGCGTCTGGCCATGTACATTCAGGGCGTGGACAGCGTCTACGATCTGGTCTGGTCTGACGGCCCGCTGGGCAAGACCACCTACGGCGACGTGTTCCACCAGAACGAAGTGGAGCAATCCACCTACAACTTCGAACACGCCGATGTGGAGTTCCTGTTCCACTGCTTCGAGCAGTACGAGAAGGAAGCCCAGAACCTGCTGGCACTGGAAAAACCGCTGCCGCTGCCTGCCTACGAGCGCATCCTCAAGGCCGCTCACTCCTTCAACCTGCTGGATGCCCGCAAGGCCATCTCGGTCACCGAGCGTCAGCGCTACATCCTGCGCATTCGCACCCTGACCAAGGCCGTGGCAGAGGCATACTACGCCTCCCGCGAAGCGCTGGGCTTCCCGATGTGTCAGCGCAGTGAGAACAAGCAAGGTTAAGGAACGGACATGGCACAACATACATTTCTGGTAGAGATCGGTACTGCTGAGCTGCCGCCCAAAGCCCTGCGCTCCCTGGCCGAAGCCTTTGCCGACAACTTCAAAGCCGAACTGACCAAGGCCGATCTGGCCTTCGGCGACGTCGAGTGGTTTGCCTCACCGCGCCGTCTGGCGCTGAAGGTAAGCGAGCTGGCTGGCGAACAGCCGAGCAAGAGCGTCGAGAAGCGCGGCCCGGCCGTGGCGCAGGCGTTCGATGCCGAAGGCAAGCCGACCAAGGCTGCCGAAGGCTGGGCCCGTGGCAACGGCATCACCGTTGAGCAGGCCGAGCGTCTGGTCACCGACAAGGGCGAGTGGCTGGTCCACACCGCCAAGGTCGAAGGCCGTCCGGCCGTCGATCTGCTGGGCGAGCTGGTCGCCTCTGCGCTGGCCAAGCTGCCGATCCCGAAGATGATGCGCTGGGGCGACAAGACCATCCAGTTTGTGCGTCCGGTCTTCACCGTGACCCTGCTGCTGGATGGCGAGCTGGTTCCCGCTCACATTCTGGGTATCGACTCTGCCCGCACCGTTCGCGGCCACCGCTTTATGGGCGACAGCGAGTTCACCATCGACAACGCCAGCCAGTACCCGCAGATCCTGCAGGAGCGCGGCATGGTGATTGCCGACTTCATGGCGCGCAAGGCCAAGATCAAGGCTGACGTCGAAGCGGCCGCTGCCGCCTTCGGTGGCGTGGCCGATCTGGACGACGCCCTGCTGGAAGAAGTGACCGCACTGGTCGAGTGGCCTGTGGTGCTGACCGCCAACTTCGAAGAGAAGTTCCTGGCCGTGCCGGCTGAAGCGCTGGTTCACACCATGAAGGGTGACCAGAAGTACTTCCCGGTCTACGACAAGAACGGCAAGCTGCTGCCGAAGTTCATCTTCGTCACCAACATCGAGTCCAAAGACCCGAGCCAGATCATCAGCGGCAACGAGAAGGTGGTTCGCCCCCGTCTCTCAGACGCCGAGTTCTTCTTCAAGACCGACCTCAAGCAGACCCTGGCCTCCCGCCTGCCGCGCCTTGAAACCGTGCTGTTCCAGCAACAGCTGGGTACCGTCAAGGCCAAGGTCGAGCGCATCGAGACCGTCGCCGGCTTTATCGCCGAGCGTATCGGCGCCGACGTGGCTCAGGCCAAGCGTGCCGGTCTGCTCTCCAAGTGTGACCTGATGACCAACATGGTCGGTGAGTTCACCGACACCCAGGGTGTCATGGGGATGCACTACGCCCGTCACGATGGCGAAGACGAAGCAGTGGCCGTGGCCCTCAACGAGCAGTACATGCCGCGCTTTGCCGGTGATGCCCTGCCGTCCGGTCTGGTTGCCTGCGCCGTCGCGCTGGCCGACAAGTTCGACACCCTGGCCGGTATCTTCGGCATCGGCATGCTGCCGAAGGGTGACAAGGACCCGTTCGCCCTGCGTCGCGCCGCCATCGGTGCCCTGCGCATCATGACCGAGAAGCAGCTGGATCTGGATCTGGTTGAACTGGTTGAAGAAGCGGTACGCGTCTACGGCGACAAGCTGACCAACAAAACCGTCGTCACCGACGTGGTCGACTTTATGCTGGGCCGCTTCCGCGCCGCCTATCAGGACGAAGGCATCGGTGCCGATGTAGTGCTGGCCGTACTGGCCCGCCGCCCGACCCGTCCGCTCGACTTCGATCGTCGCGTCAAGGCCGTCAGCCACTTCCGTACGCTGGATGCCGCACTGGCTCTGGCTGCCGCCAACAAGCGCGTGAGCAACATTCTGGCCAAGGTCGAAGGCGAGTTGCCGACCGCCGTCAAACCGGAACTGCTGGTCGATGCCGCCGAGAAGGCGCTGGCCACCCAGGTTGCCGAACTGCAAGCCGAACTGGCCCCGCTGTTCGCCGCCGGTGACTATCAGGCTGCCCTCACCCGTCTGGCCGCCCTGCGCGAGCCGGTCGATACCTTCTTCAACGAGGTGATGGTGATGGCCGACGACGAGGCCCTCAAGGCCAACCGTCTGGCACTGCTGAACAACCTGCGCAACCTGTTCCTGCAAGTCGCGGATATCTCCCTGCTGCAGTGATGTTGGTTGGGTAGGTGATATTAAAAACGGCGCCGAAAGGCGCCGTTTTTATTAAGTCTGTATGGAGATGGTATTCACCTGACAGTTGCCCACAAAAGGGAGTGGTCATACGGCTTCAAACCGGATAACAAAA
>NZ_JANFNV010000048.1:0-17470 GCF_024436075.1 Aeromonas sp. JL9
TCCACCTTGCGTTACTGACGCTGGCTTGCGCCGTGATCTGCTCGCGCTTCGCTGAGAGGTTTTGTTAGCGGCTCTTATTCAGGCCAAGCAGGCCGGGCAACTGGTTCAGACACCACCCTACATCACGCTCGATACCCGGGAAGTCAACGTGAGTGTTGCCAAACCGATGCAAAACGGGGCTGGCGTCATCGGGGTAGATATGAGCCTGCGCTCCATCGAACGCCTGCTCAAGTCCGCCATGATCACCCCCAATATGCGGCTGGCTATTGTCAATGATCGGGGAGAACTGATGACCAGCCATAAGGGCGGGATGATCATTCACGGTGAGAACGGCACCTTTCGACTGGCCAAGATAGTGGAGGCCGACCTTCCGATGCTTCCACGGCTCATCGATGCCAGCCAACGCCAGAAGATCGATAAACTGACGTTTCAATCAGACGGTCGAGATTGGCAAGGTATGCATATTGAGCTGCCGGAAGCGGATGAGTCACGACAATCACTCTGGATTGCGGCACCTGTCGATGAACTGCTGGCCAAGGTCATCACCATTCGCAATCAGACCTTCCTTCTGTCGGGCATCTTCCTGATCTTTGCCCTGTTCGCGGCCATCAAGCTGGCCAGAACCGCCGCCAGGCCCCTTGATGATCTGACAGAAGAAGCAGGAAAAATCGCCCACTTCGACTTCAACGATCCGATCAGGGTCAACTCCTATATTGCTGAAATCATCGATCTCTCCCAGGCCATGGGCGACATGAAATCGACCATCCAGCGCTTTTTGCAGCTTTCCACCTCCCTCTCCAGCGAGACCAGTTTCCCCCGCTTGCTGGTGCGGCTGCTCACCGAAATGCAGCAACTGACCGGTGCAACAGGCTGCATGCTCTACCTCTCCGATAGCGGCAACAAGACGCTGGATCTGGCAGGGTTGTGCTGGAATGGCGAGGTGCAGGAGCAAACGCCGATCCACAGCATCGGAACGCTCAATCAGCCAAAACACCCACTGTTCCAGAGCTTGCAAGGAGTAGAACTGGAACCCGTTGCGTTGGTCACCAGCGAATTGCAGATCCTGTTTCCCTACATTGAGGAGAGCGACACGCCGCTGACCTTCTGGCCGATTGGCCTGAAAAACCGTGATGGCCAACTGCTCGGCACCCTGGTGTTTCTGATCGATGAACGGAAGAAGTCACTGACCCCGCAGCGGATGGCATTTGTCAACGCGCTCTCTTCCACCGCCGCCGTGGCACTCACCACCCAGCGACTGCTGGAGGAGCAGCGCAATCTGCTGGAAGCCTTTATCCAGCTCATCGCAGGGGCCATTGATGCCAAGAGCCCCTATACCGGTGGCCACTGTCAACGAGTCCCCGAACTGACCAAGATGCTGGCAGAAGCGGCATGTGAGACCAAGGAGGGCCCCTTCCAACACTTCTCGCTCGATGAAAAACAGTGGGAAGCAATACATATCGCGGCCTGGCTGCACGATTGCGGCAAAGTCACCACACCGGAGTTTGTGGTCGACAAGGCCACCAAGCTGGAAACCCTGTGCGATCGCATTCACGAGGTCAGGATGCGCTTTGAAGTGCTGAAACGGGATGCCGAGATTGCCTACTGGCAGGCACGTCTCCACGGGGGTGATGAGGCCACGTTACAGGCCACGCTGCAACAGCAGTGGCAACAGCTGGATGAGGAGTTTGCCTTTATCGCCCGTTGCAACGAAGGGGGCGAATTTATGGCCACAGAGGATATTGCAAGGCTGCAGCAGATCGCGGGCCGCACCTGGCAGCGCACGCTCTCCGATCGGATTGGCATCTCTCAGGATGAACTGACGCGCAAACAGCGGGCCGCGGAGTCACCGCTGCCGGTCACCGAACCCTTGTTGGCCGATCGCCCGGATCACCTCTTCACCCGCAGCAACCGCGACCGCCTTGCCCCTGACAACCCTTGGGGATTTCAGGTCAACACCCCCGAATACCTCTATAACCGCGGCGAGCTCTACAACCTCGCCATCCGCCGGGGCACCCTCACCGATGAGGAGCGCTACAAGATCAACGAGCACATGATCCAGACCATCATCATGCTTGAAAAACTCCCCTTCCCCGCCAACCTGAAACAGGTGCCGGAAATCGCAGGGGGACACCATGAGAAGATGGATGGCACAGGTTATCCCAAGCGGCTGAAACGGGACGAGATGAGCATCCCTGCCCGGATGATGGCCATCGCCGATATCTTCGAGGCGCTGACGGCCGGCGATCGCCCCTACAAGAAAGCCAAATCTCTTTCGGAGGCCATCCGCATCATGGGATTCATGCAACAGGATCACCATATCGACCCCGAGCTGTTTGCGCTCTTTCTCCGCTCTGGCGTCTACCTGCGCTATGCCAAGCGTTACATGAGCCCGGAGCTCATTGACGAGGTGGATATCAGCCCCTATCTCGCCAGCCATTGATCGCCGCGAGGCACTCTGGGTTACCTGATGCCTGCAGTCTGGGGATCTGCATGCAGACTCGCCGTCATGTCACCGGTGGTCAACCCGATGCGCAATAGCGATGGGGAGGATATGCACCGGACAGCCATGTTAATCCTCTCCATGGCACCTTGTTCTGACTGACCTTACGGACACTTGCCAATAGCGGTAATCGAACAAAAAAACGATAAAAATCAAGATAGATAGCCAAATGAAATGACATAATTGACTATAGTTCAATCGAACGTTTTAAAAACGTGACCACTTCACATGGGCCCAGCGCAATGACCACTGAACGGGAACCGTTGATCCGCTCACTGTTTGATGAGTACATCGAGATGTATTCATCACGGGATGATCGGCTCACAACGCGGTTTAGCGACAATTTCAGCGGTTTTGCCGGCAGCAGTGATGTTCTGGTTACCGATAGGGATGAGTGGATCCGGATAACCCGCCGCGATTTTGCCCAGATCACGGACAGAATCCACCTGGAAATACTCGATGTGAGCCTGCAAGATCTGGCCGCTGACGTGGTGGCTGTCACCGCCTTCTTCCATATCCATCTACCGAAATCAGAACCTATCCTGTCTCGGCAAACTGCCAGACTGGTGCTGATGTTTCGGCATGAAGCCATAGAGTGGAAAATTGCTCACAGCAGCATCTCCATCCCTTACGGTCTGGCTCGCGAGAACGAAATCTATCCGATGACCAATCTGGAGGAGCGCCAGCATGAGCTGGAGCTGATTATCGAGCTCAGAACCAAAGAGCTGGCCGAAGCGAACCGGAAACTGGAAGCACTCAGCAATACCGACGGGCTCACCAATATCGGCAACCGCCGTCTGTTCGACAATTCATTGCACCAGGCCTGGGAGCACTGTATTCAGACAGAGATGCCGATTGCGCTCATCATGCTCGACATCGATCATTTCAAGCAGTTCAACGATCTCTATGGCCACGTTGCCGGTGATGAATGCCTTCGATTGCTGGCCCATACCCTGGCGCAATCCGGGCGCCGCTCGGGGGAGTTGGTGGCCCGCTACGGCGGAGAGGAGTTTGTCATCCTGCTGCCACATGTCGAGCGTCAATCCGCCTATGAGATTGCCCAACATATCCAGCGGCTGATTTTTGCACTCGCGCAGCCACACGCACAAAATGCCACCGGTTTTGTAACCGTTAGCATGGGTGTCGCCTGTCTCAGACCATCGAGTCACCGGCAGCCGTCTGAACTGGTAAAACTGGCTGATGCTGCGCTCTACGCAGCCAAATCATCCGGCCGTAACTGCATCAGAGTGGCGGAGTCACCCAGCCTCCCGCAACCAGTCTGCCCATAAGTCCCTCATACGCCCCATCCTCCCCACGGGGAACCACTGCGCGCTAACCATGCACGGCAAGGCTCAACGCATCCCATCGCAACATGCCTTCCCACTGATCCAGTGTGCTTTGATAGGTATCCGCCGCGTTGTAATGGGCCATGGCATGCAGGCGGGCATGATAGCCAAGTCGCTTGACCACATCGGGCATGGCATTGAGGCTGGCCAGCACCCGCGCCAGATCGCCGGGATCGTTTGGCTGATATTTGCGGCAATTCACATCATCGGTGAGGTGTCGGTCCCACCAGGCCCCATCGGCCGGGAGCACCACGCATAATCCTGCCGCCATGGCTTCCAGAATGGAGAGACCGAACGGCTCCTGATGGCTGGTGGAGACAAAAATGCCGCATTGAGACCGGATCTCGTCAAGATTGGCGGGATTGGCATACCAGTGTGTATCTGGCAGCTGTGGCTGAGGCTGGCTGCAGGGTTGCAGCGTGCCCTTGGGCTGCAGATAGCACACCATCAGCTCGGGGCGAGCGTCAGGGATCAGTTGATGGGCGGCAAGCATGGTCTCCAGCCCTTTCCAGCGCAGCAACGAGGCCGCCCACAAAATGCGGGGCCCACCCAGGGTCGCTTTGGGCCAATCAATCTCGCTCAAACCGTTGGTAAATGGCTGCCAGTGTGACGGGAACTCGGTCTCGCCAAGCCGGGCCAGCAGCGCCGCCAGGGAGCTGCGGGTCGATTCGAGATAAAATACAAAACTCGCCCGTTGCAGGGCTCTGGCAGAGAGCCCCGAGCACCCCACAGGGCCATGGATCAACTGAACTACCCGGCACCGCAACCAGCGGGCCGCCCAGTAACAACAGAGATCCACCCCCGGCCCGGACGCCGCCACCAGGCACTTCACCTGCCCCAGACGCAACACCAGCCAGAGGATCAGCAGGGTCTGCCACCCCTGTTTGAGCAGATAGCCGATGCCGGACTCCCGCCCCTTCAATATGTGGGGCAGCCAAAGAGGATGATGCTGGCAACGGGGCCAGGAGTCGGGATCCTGAGTCAACACATGGCATGTGAGCTCGGGCATCCGCTTGGCCAACTCATCGAGCAGCACTTCGGTCGCAACCTTGGAGCCCCCGCGAAACGGGATGGGATCCACGACGATGATCTTTCCAAACACCGGCTCAGTTTGCATGCTCATCTTACTGCTCCCTTACTCTGGCACCTTGCGGCGGCCAAACCCCAGTTGCACTTTTTGCGCCACTCTTGCCATCCCACTTGCCAGCATATTGCTCCCTCTGGCAAGGAGTCGTTGCCCCGCCCAATGCATGAGTGGTCGGAAGGGTGTGGGGGCCGCGGCGTGCCAACGACCAGCCAGCGCGGCGTCCCAAACCGCCGTGACCCCGTCAACGTAGCGCGCCACCGTGAACAACTGTGCGGCACGCAGCTCAGCGGCCCGCCCCATTTCACATCGGCGCTGCGGATTGCTCAATTGCCGCCAGTGATCAGCCATCTCGGCCCAATCCCCCGGGGTTGCCAGCAAGCCGGTCACCCCCTCCTCCACCACTTCGGGGATGCCGCCCACCCGATAGGCACTGACCGGAAGCCCCAACATGCCCGCCTCCGCCAACGTCAGACCAAACACCTCCTCACGGGCTCCGGAGACCAGCAGATCCACCCCGCCCCGCAAGATAGCCGCGCTGTCCGGCCGCTCGCCGAGAAAGTGGACACGCTCGGCCACCCCGAGCTCGACAGCCAACGCCATCAATGCTTCCCGCTCCGAGCCGCTGCCAATAATCAGCAACTGAGCCTCCTCCCCCGATGCCATCAGGGCTGCCAGCGAGCGGATCAGCAGATCAATCCCCTTGCGTTTGATCAATGAGCCGACGGTTGCGATGATCATATCCCCCGGTGGCAAGCCCAGCATGCCGACGATCGGCCAGTGAGCACCGTCATTCAGGCGAGCGGCATCCACCCCGTTGGGTATCCGGATCAACCGCTCGGCCGTGCAGCCATCCTGGCGCCAACCGGCCAATACCGGCTCGCTCACCCCGATCAGCACGCTTGCCTGATGGACCCGCAGGCTGAACCTGTCTCTTGGCTGGTAACGGGCATGGAGGTGGCACACCAGCGGTACCTGCAACGCCCGACAGACCCCCGCCAGCCACTGACAAGGGGCCGCGCTGTTGGCGTGCACCAGCCCAATCTGCCGCTCGGTGATGAGCTCTCTGGCTCGCCGGGAGAGGCGCCGATGGGCTGCAAAATCAAAACGGGGCGCCTGCCATCCCAGCAGCAGGCTGAACGGCTCGACCATGGTTTCTACCCCGAGGGTGGCCGCCTCTGCCGCCAGCGTCGGGCTATTGCACCAAAGCAGGGGCGTAAACCGGCTGCGATCGAGGTGGGCCAGCAGATCCAGCAGGCAGCGTTCGCTGCCGCGGATCCAGTCCTCTCCGTAGTGAACCAGCAAAACAGGGGTTGCGTTCATCCTCTTGCTCCCTTTGGTGGCACTGCCGGCAACCGGGTTGCCTCCTGATGATCCTCAGCGGTGGCCTTTACCTCTGTGGCCGCATGCTGCACGTACTTGATAGCGGCGACGGCCAGCGCCAACTCCAGATAGATGGGCCAGGTAAACCCTTGGGTCAGGAAGGATCCCGAAATCACAAACCCCACCATGCTGGCCATCACCCCCTGCATCGCCGTGATCACTGCAGGAGGCATGCCAGCAAGCTGGCAACGCCAGCAACTGCGCAGGGTCACCGTTACCATGCCGATAAACAGCGCCAACCCGACAAAGCCGGTTTCAGCCAGCACCCCGAACCAGGTGGAGTGCACCGCATGATTGAGTCCATCCCAATGGGGGCTGTAGAAGAAGTAGTTGTAATAGAAATTGGACAGGCCCACCCCCACCAGCGGGTGGCCCAGCGCCATCCCCCAGGCCGCTTGCCAGGCGTAGATCCGCCCCATGGCCGAGGCATCGACCCCGCTCTCGGCGGCGCCGCCAGATGCCCGGTCGCTGATCCCGGCAGCGGCAAACAGCACCAGCAGCGCGACCATCCCCATCGAGATCAACAGGGTTTTCGACTTCACCCGCTGCCAGGCAAACAGGCCGCTGACCGCACACACGCCAAGCAAACCACCGCGGCTCTGGGTGGCGATAATGGCGGCGGCGGTCAGCGCAAAGCCAAGCCCCCCCAGCAAACGCCCCCCCACCCCATTACCCTGATTGAGCAGCAAGCTCAGCGAAAAGCCGGCAGGAAAGAGCAGCACCAGCGCCAGATCGTTGGGATCCCCCAGCACAGAGCCCAGCTCGCGCCCTATGGTCACCCGGGTCCCCTCCACCAGCCCGATCCCGCTCGCCTTGTTGTAGAGGGCCACCAGCGCCACCAGACAGCCCGCTACCACGAAGGTGCGCACCGCCAACGCAAAATCCCCCGGGGTACGCACCAGCCAGGCGGTGGCCAGGGTCATCAGATAGATCTTGCTGTAGCTGCCGGTCCAGGTGGCGATCGCCTCGCCCCGGTTGCTGGCAAACAGCACACCGATGGAGACCATCACAAAGAAGGCCGTCAGCCAGCTCAGGGCTGGACTCCAGTAGGGCTTGATCCGACCGGTCAGCAAAATGTGCCAGACCAGTGCGCCGATGGCGGCCAGCGAGAAGAGCAGCGGGATCTTGAGGGGATAGAGCTGGGGGAACACCTCATGCAGCCGAAAAAAGGAGAAAGTGACAAACCCCAGCACCATCAAGAAGGGCCAGCGCAGGGCAAACCAGATGGCGGGAATGGCAAGGCCAAGCACCGGCAGCAGCAAAGGATGGGGCAGCCGCCACCAGAGCAGGGCCAGCACCAGACAGATGGTGCTTGCCCAGATGGCTGGCGTTAGACGAGCCATGATCCTGCCCACCATTGGCCGAGCCAGACCATCGCCAGCGCCCCGAGGGAGCTGGCCCAGAGGGTCGAGAGGCGATACGGCAGCGGCAGCAACCGCTGGCTAACCAGATAAAAGGCGAGCGCCCGCACCAGATAGACCAAAAGCAGAGTCCAGATCACCCCGGCAACCCCGAAGGGGGGGATGGCGAGCAGAAAGCCTGCGACCCCAAGGGCGCTGCAGCCCAGATTGATCACCATCTGGGCATTGCTCTTCTCGCCGCTAAAGCAGCCGACATTGAGCAAGTCCGAAACATTGCGCACCGCCATCCCCAGCACCAGCAGCGGAATGTAGGCGATCGCCCCGTGATAGCTCTCCGGGGTCAGCCAGCGAATAAGCAAGGGGGCAGTGAGCCCGACAATCCCCGCGGTGACAAACCCCAGCACCGACCCCATCACGCTGTAGTGGGCATTGAGTCGCAGTCCATCCGGCTCGCGCAGCAGCATGAAACGGCGGGGATACCACCAGAGGGCAAAGGGTTGCAGCAACAGCCCCACCGCCAGCGCCAGCTTGCCCGCCACCGCGTAGTAGGCAAGCAGCGCCTCCCCCACCACATCGGCCAGCAACCAGCGATCCAGTCCGCTCAGGGCAAAGCCTGCCAGCCCGCTCACCACCAGGGGCAATCCATAGCGCAGCAGCGGCCGATAGTGCTCCCAGTCAAAGCGGATCCCGCTATCTCGCCATTGCCAGAGACTGAGCAGCAGCGCCAGTGCAACGCAGGTCAGGGTGCCGGAGGCCAGCACCCCGCTCACGCCCCAACCGAGCCAGAGCCACCAGCCGGTCAGCACCGACTGGATCACCGCCTTGCCTGCGGTCGCCACGAAAAAGAGCCGCGCCTGATTGCGCATGCGCAGCCATGCCAGCGGCACGCCGATCACCCCTTCAAACGGCAGGGCGCAGAGCACCCAGCGCACATCCGCAAGGCGGGTTTCAACCGGCAGCCAGGCTTGCACCAAAGGCGCCAGCAGCCAGAGCAGCACCAGACTGGCCAGGGCGATCAGCCAGACCAGCCCAAACATGCGGGCCACCACCTGCTGACGCTCCTGCTCATCTTTCGCCAATCCGGCAAAGCGGTAGAGGGCATCCACCAGCCCGAAGCCCAAAATAAGGGAACCCAGATTGATGAGGGTCAGCAGCACCTCCAGCTGGCCGTATTCACGAGGCAGCAGCTGATGGGTCAACACCGGCAGCATCAGCAGGGAGATCCCCTTCATCAGGAGCAAGCCGCCGGCGTAATAGAGCATGGCAATCTGGTTCACACCAAGTTTCATAGGGCCTCCCAGCCACCCGAAGCATCCCGCTTCGGGTCAGCTACCGCTAATGCAAAGCCCACGCCACTCACACCTGCCCTGAAGCGATAGCCCCTCTGTGCGGCTTAACCGGCCTGAACAGGCCCAGAATGAGACTGGCATTTGCGTTTTGCACAACGCGGGCTGCAAATTGCACCGACCAGCGCAATCTGCCCCTCCTCTTAGCCCCATTTGGCCCGATCACACTGGGGTCGTCCTGTTGGCCCGATCCCTGCTTTCTGCTTAGCGAGCAACGGACTGCACCAGAGGGAGAGGTCGCCATGAACACCATCAACCTGCACCGGATGAAAAGCTGGGCCAAACAGGGGGAAACGCCACTGGCCCGCCGGGTATGGCAACTGGCCAAAAGTGCCCGCCACTGGTCATTCCCCGTGATCCCTCCCCTGCATCGGCTGCTTTATCGGCTCTATCTGCTGGGCAGCAACGCGCTGGCAACCCTGACCCGCACCCTTTGGTGGACCCCCTTGTTTCAATCTCGCCTGACGGCCCCCGCCCCGCGCCTCTATCTCTATGGTGGCATCCCCTATATCAGCGGTCCGGTCACCATCGAAATCGGTGCCGACTGCCGCCTCAGCGCCGCCATGACCATCAGCGGCCGGGCATCGAGCCAGACACCAAAGCTGGTCATTGGCCGCAATGTCGGCATTGGCTGGCAGACCACCCTGGCGGTGGGCAGCAAGATAGTGCTGGGGGATAACGTCAGAATTGCTGGCCGTGCCTTTCTGGCGGGCTACCCGGGGCACCCGGTCAACGCCCGCGATCGCGCCCGGGGCCTGCCGGATCGCGATGAACAGGTGGGGGCCATTGTGCTGGAGCAGGATGTCTGGCTTGGCACCGGGGTGATGGTGATGGCCGGTGTCACCATAGGCGCCGGCACCATTGTCGCCGCAGGCAGCGTCGTCACTCGGGATCTGCCCGCAGGTGTGCTGGCAGCGGGTGTACCGGCCACAGTACTGCGCACCTTGCAACCACAGGATCATAGCGACCCCGCACACGCCTCGGAGACCTTTGCATGAAACCACACTCACTGCCGCAACTGGTGGTGCTGGGCGAGGATTGGGGCCAGCACCCCTCCAGCACCCAGCACCTGATCAAGCGTCTGTTGCCCGATTATCAAGTGCTCTGGGTCAACTCCATCGGCATGCGCTGTCCCCGCTTTACCCTTCATGATCTCACCCGCATCGTCCGCAAACTGGGGGCCGTGCTGCGCGGCGCGCGCCATGCTGGCGGCCAGTCGGTTGCGCCAGCCGACGCCAGCAGCCCCCGGGTACTGCCGCCGCTCGCCTTGCCACTGCCCGGCAGTCGGCTGGCAGGCAAGATCAATGGCCACTGGCTGGCGGCGCAGATCAGGCGCCAGTTGCCCGAGCTGGATCGCCCCTTGCTCTGGATCTCCCTGCCCAGCGCCGTCGATCTGATTGGCAAGCTCGAAGAGCGGGCGGTGATCTACTACTGCGGCGATGACTTCTCGGCGCTGGCGGGGGTGGATCATCAGGCCATCGCCCACTGCGAGGCCCGACTGGTGGAAAAAGCGGATCTCATTCTGGCCGCCAGCCCCGCGCTGGCCAGCCGCTTTCCCCCCCATAAAACCCGGCTCCTCAGCCACGGGGTGGATCTCGAGCTGTTTATGCCCCCCAGAGAGCGTCCGGCGGATCTCCCCTCCGGCCGTCCGATTGCCGGATTTTACGGCAGCCTGAGCGACTGGATTGATATTCCCCTTCTGGCAGAGACGGCCGCCGCCCTGCCCCACTGGGATCTGGTGCTGATTGGCCCGGTCCAGACCGATATCTCCCCCCTCAAGGGGCTCCCCAATATCCATCTGCTGGGGCCCCGTCCCCACCACACCCTGGCGGCCTATGCCCAGCACTGGCAGGTGAGCCTGCTGCCCTTTGTCGACAACGCCCAGATCCGTGCCTGCAATCCGTTGAAATTGCGTGAATATCTGGCCGCAGGGCGACCCATCGTCAGCACCGATTTTCCGGCGCTCGATGGCTATCGGGATCAGATCCAGCTCCCCCGCAGTGGGGAGAGCCTGGCCGAGGCCATCAATCGGGCCGCCTTTGATCAACCCAATCCGGGCTGGTTGCAGGAGAGTGGCTGGGAGGGGCTGACCCGCAGCGAAGGGCGCCACACTCGCCAACAGCAGGTGGCCCTGCAAAGCTGGGATCACAAGGCTGCCGAGCTGAACAACTGGTTGAAGGGGCTGCCCGGATGAGCAGAGGGCTCTGGCTGGTTATCCTGCTCTGCGCCAATGCAGCAATGGCCGCCACCCGGCTGGAGGGGCAGACCCCACTGCCCCTGACGGGCAACCAGACACCCCAGCGGCTCGATCTGCGCACCCACAACTGGCCAATAGGCAGCGATGATGAACTGGTGATCGAGGGCCATAACCCCAGCGCCCGCCCGCAGACCCTGATCCTGCGTATCGACGATGAGGCCTCGGTCAACTACCGCAGCCGGGTCAATCTGGAGCGGATTGTCGCACCCGGCCCCTTCACCCAGCGCTTTGCCTTGAGCGAGTGGCGCACCAGCCAGTCCAGAGCGCTGGCGTTGGACAAACTCACCAAGCTCTATCTCTTTATGGCCGATAACGCCCCCTCAATGACCATTCACCGCTGGTACTGGGAGCCCGGTCTGACTCTGCCTGAGGGCACCATTGCGCTGGATCTGGGGGCGGCGGCTGCGCCCCGCTTTACCGGCTTTGAGCCCCTGAGCCCGGGGGATCCCCGGCTGATTGGCCATCCCACCCCCATCTTGCGCCCCTCCGGTGATGCCCTTGTGCGCGATGGACTGCGCAATCTGGATGGCGTACGGTTGGAGGTCGCCAAGGGGCGCTACCAGCTCACCCTCTGGCTGGATGACCCAGGTGAATGGGAGTATCTGCCCCACCCCTTCGAGCGCAGCGTGCTGGTCAATGGCGAGCCCATCTGGGCCGAGCAGTGGCAACCGCAGGAGTGGCTAACGCAGCGCTATCTGGCGGGGCAGTCCCGCGAGGCACTGCCAAATCCGGATCCCTGGCAGCTATTCGGGGCACGACAAGGCGGCCCCGTTCATGTCACTCTGAACCACCGCGGCGGCCCGCTCACTATCACACTGGTGGGCCACTCACCGGATGCCAAATACCTGGCGGGGCTGCTGCTTGCCCCCTATCCGGCCAGCACCGACGAGGTCGCCCCATCGAATGGTGATAAAGGCCATGTTATGCATGCCGAGGCTAATACACAGAGGCTGGCCGACGCTACCGCAAGCGTGCTGACCAAGCAGCGCCAGCTGTTTTTGGAAAAGTGGACCCTGGCCCCCTATTCCCCAATCCCAGCCCCAGTCCCAGCTTCGCAGCAACTGAGCCTCACGCCGATTACGGATGCCGCCCCAACCCTGCAGATCGCCCCGCTATCTGCGACCGATGCGTTGCAGCAGGCTTCACAACCGGTGCTGGCCGCCCGTGGCAGCCAGCTGCTGCTGGAATTTGCCATCCACACCGCCACCGACGATCCGGCCCCCTTGCTGGTGATCCAGCCCCCCGAACAGGCAGGATCGCCGCTGGCGCTGACCCCCTATTACGGCAAGTGGCATCTGGTTCGCCCGCAGGCGAGCGGCACCCTGCTGGCGCCCTCGGATCAGGAGCTGGTCGAGGGGATCGCCGGGCTCACCCTGCTGGCAGGGGTGCCACGGCGTCTGGTGCTGCAAATGACCGTCCCCAGAGACGCCCCGGCGGGACGCTATCTAGGCAATATTCAGCTGCTCAGCCAACAGCAACTGGTGCAATTGCCGCTGACTATCGAGGTGCTGCCGCTGACCCTGCCCGCGGCCAGCAAGCCGGTCGGCATCTATGTCGAAGCGCCCCCCTATCTGAATTGGCTGAGCCCCAACCCCGAGGCGCTGCAACAGCAGATCGCCACAGCCAGTCGCTGCGATCTGGAGCGGCTCGCCAAGCTCGGGATCAGCGGCCTCTCGCCCGCCCTGCCACAAGATGAAGCGGGGATGCGGGAGATCATGGGAGAGGCGGCCGGGCTCGGGTTTGTGCCGCCGCTGCTGGCCTATACCCCGCTCAAACGCTGGGGGGGCGACCCTGCCAGCCAGCTGGAGCAGTGGCAGACGCGGCAACAGGCGCTGACCGCCAGCGGCTTGCCACCGCTGGCATGGAGCCTGTTTGATGAGCCCGATCTCGCCACCCTGCCCGCCATCACCACCCTGGCGCGGGAGATGAAACGGCGGGATCCGGAGGTGATCCGCGCGGGCCACTTCAATCATCCGGGTCAGGTTGGTCTGCTGGCAGAGGTGGAGATTGCCCTGATCAACGCAGGTTTTGGCGCCGACAAGACCGATGTGGCGCGAGTGCGCCAGCACAAGGTCACCCCCTGGTTTTACAATCTGGGCACCCCGAGAGCCGCCGGGTTCTATCTGTGGCAAAGCGGCGCCGAAGGCTATTTGCAGTGGCATGGCCGCATGCCCACCGCCCTGCCCTACGACCCCACCGATGGGCGGGAGAGCGACTTTATGCTGCTGGGCCCGCAAGCCTGCGAGGCGCACCGCCTCTCCCACGATCTGTTGCTGCTGCAGCAAGCCATCGAGGATCTGCGCTGGCTCGCCTGGCTGGAGCAGGAGGCCCGCTATCAGGTGGAGGCCGCCCTGCTGCTGGAGCGCCTGCACGAACAGCTGCCGACCCGCTGGCAGGTGGCAGAGCAACTGCCCTCTGCCGCCTGGATCCAGTGGCGCCGCGAGATTGAACAACTGGCCAAGCGATTGAAAACATTGCAAACTGGTGCCAACTCATCCTCCTGAAGTGACTGCGTATGGCCAACCAGACTCCCCGATCCACAGCCAAAGACAGCGCCCTGTGCCGCCTGTTGCCCCTGATGCTGCCGCTGCTGCTCCTCACCGGTTGCGCCCGTCAGGAGCCGGTCAATGAGACCCTGCCGATCCTCAACCAGTTGCGGGAACAGCAACTGGCCGAACAGCCCCAGCTGCAACTGCAACTGCAGTACCAGAACGCGGAGACGCAACTTGCGGCGGATCAGGAGCAGCAGCTGCATCAGTTTTTAGGCCGCAAGGATCCCGCCCGGATTGCGCTGGTAAGCGGCCCCGGGCTGCAAACTGACATGCTGGAGAGTGCGCGGATGGCGAGCGTGCGACTGACCGCCCTCACCCGTTTGCTGGGCTCTCGCGCCATTGAGCTGGAGCCACGCTATGACCCCATGCTGGCCCCTAATACCTTGCTGATCCGCATTCTGCCAAACGGTGAACCGGGGTCGGTCACCCCAGCGGCGGCGCAATAAGGTCAATGCAAGAAGTCGGCAAAGCCACCCGATAGAGGGGATAAGGGGCCAGCCCCCACAATTTGCGCCAACCCTGGGTCAGACGGTAAGAGAGCAGCGGCGGGCTCTGGTGCAACTCGCCTAAAAACATCACCCCCTGACTCATCCCTTCACTCGCCAGCGTCACTGACATCGCCTCGCTATCCGGTGCCACCAGCATGGCCTGCAGCAGGCCGTCACAGCTGGGATGGGCCAGCTGATAGCTGACATAGGTGCCGCCCAATACTGGCGTAGCCACCCGCAAGCGCCAGCCCATCTGGAGCAGCTCCAGCAGCATGGGCTTGGCTCCCTCGTTAACTGCCCGGTTCTGATAACGCCAGCCCATGGCGGCAGCACTGAGCAGTGCCACCAGCAACAGCAGCAGATATCCCCTAGATAGGCCCATCACGGCGCCCCCTTAGAAACAGGATGGTCATCACCAGCAGCATCATATTGACCACCCGGCTCTGATAACGCCACCAACCGCAGATATCCCTTAGACAGACCCATCACGGCGCCCCCGGATAAAGAGGATGGTAATCACCAGCAACATGATGGCCCACTGGTAGAGCTGGGCCAGCGAGCCGGTATGCAGCCAGCCATACCAGCGCAGATCCAGGCTCATCAGCACCAACCGCAGCTGATTGGCCCCGATATAGAGCAGGCAGACCAGCAGCAACATGGGCCACTGCCGGTAGAGGGGGCGCTCCGGCGCCAGCCAGCAGCAGGAGACCAGCCAGGAGAGCACCACCAGATAGAGTTGAGAAAACGAGGAGCACCCCTTGAGCACGATCAGGGCATGACCCCCCAACCGCTCGATGCGATTGCCATCAAGGCGAGTCTCCCAGCCCAGCAGCTGCAACCACTGGCCTACCCCCCAGGCATCGAGGGCCAGCACAGGGCCGGAGAGCAGGGCAAACACCTGCTGCCCCCACAACACCGCCACGGTAAAGGCGAGCACAATCTGCAACACCGCCCGCTCATCGCCACTCTGATGACGGCGCCATAGCGAGGCCACCAACAGCAGACAGGCCAGCGCCTTGCAGCTGGCGCTGGGGATCAGGATCAGCAGGATAAAGAGGGCGAGCGCCAGTGGATGCGGGCGCCAGCTCGGTGCAACCCGCGATGCAATTTGCCACCAGATAGCAATCAGCAACACCACCAGCAGGTTGAAGTGACCCATATTGAGCCACACCATGCCCCACTGATTGGCCAAACCAAGTAGCAGCCAGTTGGGTGCCCACTGCCAGGGACGGATCTCCATCGCAACTCCTGCCGGTTATCAGCGCTTTTGACCGCTGTCGCAAGTTCTCGCAAGTTCCATGCCTGCCCGATCTCACCCGGACCAATCCAAGTCAGAGGATGCAACAAAGCTGGCACGCTTTATTCATTCCCCCTGCTGGCACTAGCGCCAAGGAGAAGGAGTGGGCAATGAAACTCAAACCGTTGGCAGGGCTGCTGGGGATGTGGTTGGTAACCTCCCCCGCATACGCCTTGACCGAAGTCGATACCGAACTGCAACTGCTGATGGATGTGTCGGGCAGCGTCAGTTCATCGGAATTCAATCTGCAATTACAGGGGTATGTGGACGCCTTTTACAGTCAGGATGTACAAAGCGCCATCCTCGACACCAGTGGCGGCAAACTCGGCTCCATCGCCGTACAGATGATCATGTGGAGCAGCAGCAACCAGCAAAGTCTGATGACCGACTGGTTCCACCTCTACGACATGACCTCCATCAACAACTTCGCCGCCACTCTGGATGCCCTGGTACGCCCCTATGCGGGGATGACGGCCCCCGGTTCGGCCATGGCCTTTGGTGCCCAGCAGTTTGATACCAACAACTTCACCGCCGCCCGCCAGGTGATGGATGTGTCGGGTGACGGTATCCAGAACAACGGGCTGGATACCTCTACCGTGCGGGATCAACTGCTCGCCTCCGGCATTGATACCATCAACGGCATCACCATAGGTCAGGACTATGCCGATGGGGTGCTGCAAGAGTGGTATGTGGAGAACGTGGCGGGAGGTCAGGATGCATTTGTGATCAATGCCACCACCTTCGCCGACTTTGGCAATGCGCTGGAGCTCAAACTGGCAGCCGAAATTGAGGGGGGCATTATTCCGGAAGGGGCACTGGCCGCCCCCATCGAGGAGATCCCACTGGCCGCCCAGCTGCTGCTCGGTATGCCGCTACTGCTGGCCTGGCGCTATCAACGCCGTAACCAAGGACACCTGCAGCCCGCCAACGGGCAACTAGCACCCGCCATCGGCTAGTTAATCACCCCGTGTGTCGCGATTAGGGAGCCATGGCTACCTGATTTTTTTGGGGCGACGATGACCTGAATACAGCACGAAAAGGCTAGTCGCCCTGACGAAATTCGCCCGATTGACCAATATGCCAGGTCTGACCATATGGATGATGCGCCGTTTGTTCTTCTGAGGGCAACAACGATAACGCCTCAAGAGTGGATGCGATAAGTTCACTCTTGCCAAGAGCCTGGCGTAGAGAGAGCGCCTCTGACAGCACGGCGCGAGCGTTATCATAGGCGCCGGTCTGTACGAGAGCCTTGCCAAGATGATGCAGTGCGAAATGCCGCATAACGGATGTTGGTTGCAACCGACAAACTACTTGGGTGGCCAAGCTGACAGCTTCATCTGCACGATCGAGCCGCTGCAAAACCTGCACCAGGCGTAGTTCTGAGCTAACGCGAGCAACATCGTCCTCTGAAACCATCTGCGCGGATATCACCTCTCGGAGAATGGCTTCGGCCTGCGCGGCTCGTCCCACACATAGCAACATAAAGGCGGCAGCGCTCCGAGCTCTTGAAGCAGCTCGTGACAATGCAGCACAGGGATGTAGGTCGAGGGACTGATTGGCAGCAGCCTGCATGGCTATTGGGTCTACCGCTTCGGGGAGCAGATAGGGAGCGCACAAGCGGTATTCCGTACCGGTGCCTGCGATGCAAAACGTGTAGCCATCAGTGAGCGCTATGGGTTGATTCATCGATCCTCACGTTTGAAATAAGCAGCCTTGCAGCATTCGATACTTTCCGGAAGAAAGGGCTGTAGGTTCGATTAAATAGTCTTTAAAAACTTATGTGTATGGAGATGGTATTCACCTGACAGTTGCCCACAAAAGGGAGTGGTCATACGGCTTCAAACCGGATAACAAAA
>NZ_JANFNV010000049.1:0-17418 GCF_024436075.1 Aeromonas sp. JL9
GATGACGTGAGCGCGTTAAGGATCAGGGTGTTCACGTTGGCCGGAATGGCTGTTCAACTTCGCCGGAATACGCACAAACTCCGGCAGGATGTGTTTTCTGACCTTGGACAGCTCTGACTGCGTATTGCGCTTATGCAGCTGCAGATCGTCGAGGTAGGCGGTTTCAAAGATCTCTTGGAGGGTTTTGTTTTGTCCCAAGGGATACGTATTGCGGGCAAGTTTATGGAGCCTCGCATGTACCTCATCCCTGGCCTCTTGTATGGAGATCTGCGGATAGGGGCCAATTGTCTCGAAGACCCGTTTGTAACGATGGGTTGTGTCGAAGACGAAAGACGTAGATAGAGCGTACCGGTACACGTATAGCTGCCTTACGTCAGCATCACGATATACCTGCTGCTTGCCATCCGCTGGCGGTGGTAAGGTCTCAAGTGCTCGTTTTGTTAGCTTCAGATTAGTAATGGACATAGATCCTCCTTCAGAAAAAGGAGGATGCTAGGCCATCGGGGATGGTTACATCATTGACATCACATGCATTCAGTAAATGCCATTTTTGTTAAGTAGCATTCTCATTATTTGTCGGCTCAGACAGGAGTGGTCCATCTTTTCCGATAATCTTATTAAGATAACGCCGCATCACTCTATTTTCATGCCGGGTTTTAAGGTTGTCGAGTTTCGGCCTAGAAGAGAGGTCGATTGGTGTGGCACCTTCATAAACAAAAACATCATCACAAATGCTTATCAAAACAAGCAATAGGTTGTTTATAGTGTATGTAAAGGGCTTCCCTGGCGTACTGTATAGTGCGGAGACGTGATCCCAATTTCTTTCCAAATAATATATGACTAACTTGATGTATAGGTTTCTTGTGATAGTTCGAACGGCACTGTTGGTTATTTTTGTTCCTTGGAATCGCTCGTTCCTCATGTTTAAAATTGCATATGTATCAGGGGATTTAATCTGCGACCTGGGGTCTCCAAGATCCCCAATGTAGGCGATTTCTGACAGAACCTGGAAAGCAGCGATGCTAAAAACCGTTCCTATAAACCCGGCTTTATCAATTGCGTAGGCAGTGGAAGTGTTTACATCTATCTTAGCTAGCACACGAATCGCATGCTCAATAAACAGTCCTCGAGCAAAGTGCGCTTTTATTTTCATTCTCTTTGTTTTATCACTTTTAATTTTAATATATGAGGGAATGTCTACTCTATCTAAGAATGATATCAGCAGGGTGGAAAGGTTTGTTGCGTATTCGGTGAGTTCATTATGCTCAGGATAATAATAGGCATCCGTTGTTGATTTATAAACTTGGTCGCACTTTTCAAACTCATCTAATAGTGCAACGTACAAGCGTTTAGTTTCTCCAGTTAAACTTTCTCTTACGTCAGTTTTTCCAAAAAGGCTTAAGCAAAAAGAAATTAAATTTTCGAGAGTTTTTGCCTGCACATTAGTCTTTTTAACACTTTCGGCATGAAGGTAGTGCAGGTATCTACTAAGTAGCTCTAAGTTGTAGTATTGTTCTAGCCGAGAAGTTTTACTCGCAGAGTAAATATATATGGACTGCTTCTTTAACGTAACTTTATCGCCAGTGACGTCAAAAACGAGATCAGGTGAATAATCAGGGTGATTTTCAAGAACATAGGCGATATCTGGGTCGTTATCATCAATTAGATATTTGTGCTGCATAAAAAATCCTAAGGTGAGAATAACAGCTTCTAATAGTATTTTTCCTGATTATCCATGATCCTCAAATCGCTGCAAGTGCTGGTATAGCATTGAAGGGTAAGCAGCTACGGTGGGTTGCCATGACGTTGCTTCCTAAATCATCCCTCAGGTCATCACGTCCCCAGCTCCTGCATTGGACCTGTACACTATGTATCCCCAATGGCGCTGTTACACCTATTACTTCTTCGTCGATCAATCATATGGTTACGTGCAGGCTGTAATGCGCATGTCACGCGTGTTGCGCAGGAGGATGGATTTTCATATGGGCGATTGAAGCTGGATCAGGAGATGCGGCTCGGCCATTAGTCAGGATCGTTCCGTTTTAGCTAAGCTGTGCAAAAAAGAGGCCATTGCCGCCCGGCCCTGACCTCTGTGTTTTCCGCTCTATGGTGCCGGATTACTGACAGGCTCCCCAGTTTATGCCGTCCGTGCCACATTCCAGGCTATGAGTACCATACGCATAAGTTGTTTGCTTCTGGTAGAGGTCGCTGTTGTTTCAACAAATAATGCCACTACAATTGTGAAGATTTATCTTTACGTATGCCAAAAAAATCAATCTAATGAAATTTTCAGCTACTAAATAATTGGCATTAAAAAAATAGTCAATTCAAAATTTGGTTGTAATAACTAATCTTTGAGTAGCATATTATAAACTGCACCAATTAGATTGGCATCATTTCTATGCTGGCATGCAACAACCTCAAACTCCATGTTACCACCACGACTCAATAATATTTTTAATTGATTATTAATGCCCTCAATCACTTTAGGTTGGCTGCTAATTCCAC
Organism: Aeromonas sp. JL9; assembly: GCF_024436075.1. NCBI lineage: Bacteria > Pseudomonadati > Pseudomonadota > Gammaproteobacteria > Aeromonadales > Aeromonadaceae > Aeromonas > Aeromonas sp. JL9. Next base: position 2,509 of record NZ_JANFNV010000049.1, read on the forward strand.
CACCGATCAAGATGAGATCCGGATCAATTGCATGCTTGATGTTATAAATGCCCAATGCATTGATAAAACAAAATTCATCAAGTAAAGAAGTCATCAATGGATTCCCATTTGCTACCAAGGCAAAAAAAGCCTCGCCATCAATAGTATCAACTCCCAGCGCCCATGCCGCTTTGCGCAATAAGATTCGTGTTGAGCCAAGATCACTCCAGTTGGTCCGACTAAATGGATCCATAATCCAGTAGCCAAACTCACCACCATGCTGAGTCGCGCCACTCACTAAATGATCATTGACCACCACGCCACCACCCACGCCGGTGCCAATCACAACACAGGCATATGATTTAACGTCCTTCGCTGCACCAATCCAACCTTCCGATAGCACGGCACAGTTAGCATCATTGGCCATTCCAACGGGCAAACCTAAGACCTCTGAGAACTTAGCCTTAATATTAAATCCATGGATATATCTCAGTGCTGTAACACCACCAATAAAACCAGAAACTTCATTAACTGCTCCAGGAATACTTAGCGCGATAGCAACCGGTGAATATTTATGCTGATAGGTCGACAAGACCATCTTCATTGCATCTAGTAACCCATTGAAATTATCAGGGGTCGAGAATGAACCCTTTTCATAAATAACTCCAGTGTCATCTATTACACCATATTTAACGGCGGTGCCGCCGATATCAAAAGAGATATAATTAGACATGATCGTCCCCTATAAAAATAACAACTGGTTGCCATTCTCGTAGCAACCAGTTAATGCTAAGTGAGATTGGCAGTCTTATTCCAGTTCAGAAATAGTCTCTGCAAATTGTGGCAAATGTTTTTTGTGTGCCAATAGCAACTCGGTTGCCACCTTTCTTGCATCATCATCAGAATGTACCAGCGGATTGATATTCATAGCAACCAGCAAATCATTGAGGCTACCACTCACTGCTGCATTGGCTGCAGCAATTTCAAATGCTTTAATGCCATGGATTAAACCTAGTACTTTTTCGTCAAACTGACTAAAACGCGGATCAGGTTTAGCACCATCACGACCGACCCGGCAGGTCATCTCGACTGTCCAGTCAGCTGGGATGTTTTTGATCTGACCATGATGGGGGACAATCACATAGTGTTCGCTGTGACTGTCATTATAAATGGCGCTGATCACTTCACAGGCAGCATCTGAATAATATGCCCCACCACGCATTTCAAGTTCTTTTGGCTTATAATTTAGATTAGGGTCTTGATACAGCTTGAACAAGTCTTTTTCTACCCGTTGCACTACCTGTGCCCTGGTTTCACCTTTGTAATACTCGCCCATCTCAATACTTAGCATTTCTTTTTCTTTAAAGTAATAACGATGATAGGGACAAGGTAATAACCGTAATCCGCGCAAAAAATCAGCCTCAAAGGGAATGCTAAATATGTTTTTTACTGAAGCGGATTCCTTTTGTGCGCCATCTATTACATATTCAAATAGCTCATTAAAACGGGATTCGCCATTAACAAAAGCATCTTTTATAAAAACGAAGTGATTCAACCCGAACAGCTCAAGAGATAATTCATCAGCATCTGTTAACTGTAGCGATTTTTGCACAAACATTTTCATGCCAATGGGGACATTGCATACCCCAATGAATTTTTGGAAATTGGTATGACGGGCGACAGCTTCAGTGACCATCCCAGCTGGATTAGTGAAGTTAATAATCCATGCGTCTGGGCAAATTTCTTCAACATCCTTGATTATATCAAAAATGATCGGAATGGTTCGTAGCCCCTTAAATAAACCACCCGCGCCGTTTGTTTCCTGACCAAGCAAACCATGGCTTAATGGAATACGCTCATCTTTTTCTCGAGCTTTGAGCAGACCGACTCGTAATTGAGTGGTGACAAAATCTGCACCAGTCAAGGCCTCACGGCGATTGAGAGTCTTATGAAGGGTAATCGGCAAGCCTGACTTGGCAATCATTCGTTGGCACAGATCAAATATTATATTCTGTTTTTTTTCACCATCAGGAATATCGACCAACCAGAGCTCACCAATAGGGAGTTCTGCATACCTTTTAATGAATCCCTCAACCAGCTCAGGAGTATAGCTACTGCCACCACCAATGGTGACTACTTTGAGTTTTTTATTCATAAAAATACCGTTAATCCTTCACGCTGCTCTTGCAGCATATTTTAAATAAAGATGCCGCTTACATTTTTCCATCTAATTGAGAACGAATATGCTTTTGATTAGTTTATCATGAAGTTTTTGATGGAACCTAAACATGATTTATTGTAACGGCAGTATGGCATCAATGGCATGTCACTATTTACGCCACCTCGACTACTATATGTGGGTGCAAAGGGTAAGCATACCTGTAATGCGAAAAGCATGACGGCCTTATGGCCGTCATGAAACACGAGCATCTCTTTACCACCATGCTTCAAACATGGCGCCGAAGGTCACTGTGTCATCATCAGATGTTGTCAACACACCTTTGTCATCACGACCGGTATATTCATTATCTGCATTCCCGACGGTGGCGTAGAAGCGTAACATCGGGCGAGACCAGGTTTCCCCACCGATAGCGATATTTTGTGATAGAGTAGTTTTCCAAGAGGTGTTAGTCGCATCGATATCATCATAATCAACGATGCTATAACCACCCTCTAACCAGGTAGAATGTACATCGTTCCACTGGTAAGTCGGGCGCAGGATAAAGCTGTAGTTTTTGCGGCTCTCGTCACTCTTGTCTAAATCAAGTTTTTGATAAGAGGTCAAGTATTGAATTTTTGCCCGCTCAGTCAAGGGGATGGCACCATCTAGGCTGAACAGCAAGGCATCTTGATTGTCAGCCAAATCGAACACACTGTTTAGCGCATTGTGTGAATAACGAATAACAAACTTTTGGCCCGCCCATACCGCTTCACTTGCTAACTGATAAGCAGAGTTTGCTAGATCTTTTTTGTCATCTTCAGTCAATTTTTCGGATGTAGTGCCGTAGTTTGCATAAAGGCTAAGATCCACGTCACCCAACTTGATACCATGTAGTTTACTGGTCAGCGCGTAACGACCGTTGTCTTCTACCATGTCATCATTAACTTGTCCGACACCGGCAAAATCAAATTTGATCCCACCTAAGGTCAAATTTTTGAAACCGGCACCTTGGCTATCATGAGTCATCCAGAAATAGTCATTCAGATCGGTCTGAGGTCTCTGATGAAAATCTCGGCCAGCCCACAGATACAGGTCTGGTTGCGACTCAAAAACATTAGCCACACCGGCGTACATTTTCTTGACGTTGACACCACCGTCGTCGGCCCAAGAACCTTCAGACCAATGATCCAGCATCAAGACTAAATCCCAGATGGCACCACTGTCGTTTTTAAAGGCTTTGGCAAGCTGAAACTCACCACCATTACCTTCATTGCCCAAGCGACCCGTAGCATTACCACTCAAGCTACCAAAGCTGCTCACCCGCTCTTTATCAGAGTTTTGATAATGTGCGCCATAACGGGCATAACCAGAAAATACAAGTCCATCCGGCACTTTTGTCTCACTGGTCAATGTTGCTGGCTGCTGGTCATCTTTATATTTAGTTTCGGTGTTGACCTTGGTTTCCAACTCCTGAAGGCGAAGTTTCAGCGCTTCAATATCATCGTTGCTATTCGCAAAAACAGACGCGGAGCTCATTACCGCAGCCACAGCTGCGGCGGTATATAGTAAGCTAAATTTTTTCATTATAACTCCATGTTAATTTACTTAGTATTTCTGAGAATAAAAAACAACAGGTAAAGTATTGCCATTCAATCCATGAAATGAGCTGAATAGAACGGTATGAAAATATCAATATCTGTACTGGTTGGGATGTTTGTTAATTCAATATCTGTTTCTGTTTATAGCAGGGTATTTTTCAACATCAACATCAACATCAACATCAACATCAACATCAACATCAACACCCTGCCATCATATCGTCACAGTTGCAGTGACAAAGCATCATCTTCTTCAAACGTCTCTTTTGACACATCTTCATTTTTGCAGGCGATATTGTCCTGCGCTTTCATAAATGGGTAGTACACAAAGATAGTCATCAAGAATACTGATACTTGCAGCAACGCGGCCTTCCAACCACCCACAATGAAGCCACTGATGATCATCGGAGTGGTCCAAGGAACGGTAATCGCAGTGAACGGCTCGACCAGGCCTGCAGAGATGGAAAAATAAACCATCAGTACAGAAATAATCGGTGCGCACAAGAATGGGATCAACATCAGTGGGTTAAATACGATGGGGAAAGCAAAGATCACCGGCTCGTTAATATTGAACAACCCTGGCATGATCGCTATTTTACCCAAATCTTTATATTGCGTGGACTTTGCAAACATCAACATACATACAACCAAACCAAGGGTCAGGCCTGCACCACCAAACGTTACATATTGATCGATGAACTGGTTAGTAACAATCTTGGCATTTTCCCCGGCAATCAACAGCTCTCCTTTGATGAGCAATTCTTGGTTTTGCAGCGCGTTCGCCGTCACGATCGGCCCCATGATCCCCATTACAATTGCGGAGCCATGCACACCACACCACCACAGTAAAGAAATCAGCAGGGCAACAACGATGACACCCCCCAGAGAGTCAGACAAACCTTGCAATGGTATCTGCAGCAGATCGTACAACACCACGACCACTGTCTTGTCGAACGCGAACTTAAAGAAAATCCAGGTGAAGCAGGCTGTCAGGATGATCAAGGCCCCCGGGATCAGGGCGGTAAACGCATTAGCAACCCCCTGCGGCACGCCATCCGGCATCTTGATGGTCAGGTTCTTCTTCATGCACCAGCTATAAATCCAACCTACAGTGATGCCGACAAAGATGGCCACGATCATTCCCTTACCGCCCATATAGGCTTTAGGAATCACCCCACCCAAGGTGGCACCATCCGCAGCCAGAATGAAGTTATCGTTGAGGATCAGCATGGTTACGATTGCAAAAATGCCTGCACTAACCCCCTGATAGCCTTCATTTTGAACCCAGCTATAAGCGATACCAAACACACCGATGAGTGCCAGAATGTCAAAGGTGGCACCTACTACTTGCCACAATGGCCCCTGCCAATTGTCACCAAAGATACTGGCCATCAATTCGCCATACCCAGGGACAGGAATAAATGCCAGCAGCAGGAATACCGAACCAATAATGGTCAACGGCATGGTGTAAAGAAAGCCATCCTTGATTGCCTTGACCGGCTTGGAGTTAACAAACCCCATGACATAGGGCATCACGGCTTGTATTTTTTGGTTAAAATTACTCATTAGAGATCTTCCCCACGATTTTTAATCACCGAACTGAACCAGTGGAAAGACATTTTTTTCTTTCGCTGATAGTTATTTTTGTGATCGACATAAATAAAGCCATACTGTTTTTTATAGCCATTGAGCCAGCTCAACAGGTCAATAACAGACCAAGCAAAGTATCCTTTGACGTTCACACCATCACTGATTGCTTGTTTCAGCGCAGTTAAATGCTCGCTGATATATTTGATGCGTGGGACATCACAAATTTCATCTTCCACAATCGGATCTTCATCACCAAGACCATTCTCAGTAATATAAATCTTGACTTGACCATAACGATCTTTGAGCATGTTCAAACCAGCTACAAAGCCCTCTGGCGAAATCTCCCAATCCCATTTGGTATAACGTTTGTCATCCATCTTCACGGTGCGGAAGAAACCATCGAAACTTGGATTTCCCGGTGCACCAGTTGAGTTTTCACGTGTAGCTTCACGCTGCTCTAGAGAACCTTTGATCAATTCAACCCGACTCGGTTGATAATAATTGAGCCCCATAAAGTCATTCAAACTAGCAGCCAACTTGATAGTTTCTAACTCTTCTGCTGTCTGCTCTGGATGGAAGCCGCTGACTTTCAGTGCATCCATGACATAAGCAGGATACTCACCCTTCAAAATCGGGTCGAAGTAGAGATGGGTCGCATACGCATTAGCATGATATGCCGCTTTTTGGCTATCTTCACTATCATCAACGCCAAACGCTGGACTAAATACGTTACTGATACCAATTTCACCATATAGATTCATGGATTTATATAGCAGTACCACCTTGGCATGAGCATAAAAAACATTGTGAACAGCCTGGAAGTACTTCTTCGGATCATTCTTGATTCCTGGTGGGTGAGCGCCAGCCATATAACCTAGAGAACAAAATACAATCGTCTCATTGATGGTGATGAAGTGTTTTACACGATCACCAAAGGCTTCGAAGCACACTCTTGCATAGTTAACGAATGCATCGACGGTACGCTGGCTCAACCATCCACCCTCTTTTTCTAGGGGCAGTGGCAGATCCCAGTGATAAAGTGTGATAAAGGGCACAATGCCATATTTCAGACATTCGTCGATTAAGTTGTTGTAAAACTCAATCCCTTTTGGATTAATCTCGCCATCACCATTTGGGAAAATACGAGCCCATGAAATGGAGAAGCGATAGGACTCCAGACCCATCTCAGCCATCAAGGCAACATCTTCTTTATAGCGATGATAGTGATCAACCGCGATATCACCATTGGTGCCTTCGAAGGTTTTCCCCGGGATCTTGGTAAATTCATCCCAGTTAGTCATGCCTTTGCCATCTTCATTCCAGGCACCTTCTACTTGGTAAGACGCGCTGGCTGCGCCCATAAGAAAGTCATGTGCAAACTTCATTGATAATGCTCCGCTTAATTGGAAATTTTCTTGTGAAGATCGATCAACTCTTTGACCAACTCACGGGCTAACATGGATGTCATCAGGTGATCTTGGGCATGGACCATGATCAGTGTCATCGGGGTCTTACCCTCTCCCATATCAGCTTCAATCAACTGTGTCTGTACCAAATGGGCGGCATTCGCTGCGTGACGAGCCTCTTCCATTTTGGCATCGGCCTGAGCAAAATCCCCTTGCTTGGCAAATGCCAAGGCTTTGTAAGAACAGCTACGAGCTTCACCAGAATTGATAATGATGCCCATTACCTGCTCTTCAAGATCCACTTGCTGAACCTCTGAACCGTCTTCTTTTATATCGTCTAGGTTTAGATCGTCGAAATTCATAGATGCCCCTGATCATTTAAATATAAATAAATTTGTTAACCAATAGCCAAGTCAGTTTATGAAAGTTAACCTTGTCACCTTAATAAAAACGGTGGCGCGCACCAATGAACGCCGCCTAATTATATTTGGCAGGTTCATTGATAAAATAATTTGGTATGGCTTTGTTGAAGCCTAAGCACTATAGGTTAGGCTGGCTTGGCTGCTTTTTTAATTTCAGCTATAGCAACTTTCAATACGCTTAGACCATCTACTCTGCCATACATACCAGTGTCAATCACCGCTACTGGCTTATGAGGGAAACGCGCTGAGATATCTTGACACATATAACCGACCTGAGGGCCCAGTAGAATAACGTCAGCTTCGATACCTTTTTCATTGGATTGAGATTCAGGAAAAGCTTCAATATCAACCGGCACAGAATGTTTGGCGGCTTGCTCACGCATTTTATTGACTAGTAAAGATGTAGACATGCCAGCGGCACAAAACAGATAGATTTTTTTATTCATTACATAGTCCTCAACATACTTAAGTTAGAATGTGGTGTTTAATCACCTTAATGATGACTATAAAGAGAAAATGGAACCGGTTACAGAAACCGGTTCCATTTTTGTGCTGCAACTCACAAGAAATAACAGTTCACTGCATTCTTAGAACGTGTCAGAAGCTAGGCAAAAGTTCGCCTGAGGGCCTAGTATTATTGGCTTTAGCGCCGAAAGACTCCGGTCTACTGCGGCCATAGATAAGCGAGGGATTGAGCGGGCTCATGTGAGGCCATTTAGACGTTAGAGGTACACATAAAGACCCAATAGGGTCTTTATGTGTTATGATTCGAATCACGATGAAGTGATGCAAGTCATCCCGGATGACCTGATCTTTAATTCCCCCCGAAACACTTTAGACTCGAAAGGTACTTCTTGCCCATCCATCAACTTGAGTGCTATCGCCATGGCATGATGAACCATCTCAGTGAGCGGGAACCGGTAAGTGGTCAACGGTGGCGATAGATAGGCCGAGATCTCTTCATCGTCGATACTGGCGATGGACATGTCGTTAGGTAGCAATAGCCCTGCCTCGCGAAATGCCTGCATCGCCCCGAATGCAATCGAGTCACTCGCGGCAAAGAGGGCACTACATCCACCCCCTTTTGTGAGATATTGCTTTGCCGCACGATAGCCCTCCGCGATGTTAAAGCTGCTGCATTGGTACCAGTGTTCTTGATACTCAATACCCCATTCCAATAACATCTTCCGATATGTGTCCATACGAGCAATGCCTGTTGGCGTGATCGCTGGTGGACCAAAATAGGCAATCCTGGTGTGGCCTAGGGAGAGCAGGTGACTCACTGCTTGTTTGGTGGCGTGTTCATTATCAAAGTAAATCGAATAACCACAATGGGAAGGTAGTGAGCGTCCGATAAATATGATTGGCAGCCCAATTTCTTGCTGAATGGACAACATATCAATTTCAGTCATATGCCGGGTATACACAATCAACACGCTGCAGCGACGATCTACTAGTGAATAAATAGCCTGCTTTTCTCGTTCTGGTTCATTATGGCCATCGGTCACAATCAACTGCTTGTTTGTTTGGTCTGCAACCAAGGCTGCATTCTTTAATAAATGCCCAAAGTGAGCACCGTCAAAATCCGATACAACCAAACCAATACTATTGCCACTCTTATTTGCTAACGCCTGTGCTACCAAATTAGGACGAAAGTTGAGTTGTTGCATGGCAGCATGAATCACTTTTCGGGTTGACTCTTTAACCGGACCTGTTTCATTAATGGCGCGTGATACGGTTGCCTTGGAAAATCCAGTAATTCTGCAAATATCATTAATTGTTGCCATCAGTTGTTGCTTTCCTGTCAAGACGATTGATAATGCATTCCGTTTTTCATGAGCATATCAAATTTTATTATAATAATAAAATTTAGTTGACATTGTTCAATTTGAACAAAAACTGTGGGAATGGCCTGCGGTTTCCTCAGTTGGCTGGGATTCAAGTGGAGTCAAAATGAATCTGAGACAAAGGGAATAAACTCCCGAGCCATTGTCCTTACTTAGCTGGACTGCAGCCAAAGGAACATAACATCCAGTCTGTCAATGGGATATGTCTAGAGTACAGGGGTGATTCAGTGTATCCCCAATGGCGCTGTTACTCCTATTACTTCTTCGTCAATAAATCAGATGGTTACGTACAATCGGCAATGCGCATTTCACGCGTGTTGCGCAGGATGATGGCTTTTCATGTGGGCGATTGAAGCTGGATCAGGAGATGCGGCTCGGCCATTAGTCAGGATCGTTCCGTTTTAGCTAAGCTGTGCGAAAAAGAGGCCAGTGCCGACTGGCCCTGACCTCTGCGTTTTCTGCTCTATGGTGCCGGATTACTGACAGGTTCCCCAGTTTACGCCGTCCGTGCCACATTCCAGGCTATGAGTACCGTCCGCATAGGTTGTCTGCTTCTGATAGAGGCCGCTGCTGTTGTAGCTAGTTTTGATGGTATTGCCATTCTCACTGGCTGTCATGCTCTTGACCCAGCTAGCCGCATCAGGATCTTGGGATGGTTCGTCATACTGATAGGGGAGGGCTTCGAGAGCAGCAGTGAGCTCACCGATGTTCAGGGTAGATAGCTGTGCTTCCAGACCTACCCAGTCGTTCAGAAAGCTGAATGTGCCCGCCTGCCGGTTATATATGAATTGGGTCGAGTAGCTCAGATCGTTGTTGCTGTAGTTGATGAAGGCGTAGCGGTGGGTGATCGCTGCTGCCACATCGTCAGGTGCACAGTCGTTGAAGCTCTTTGCCGATGTTTTAGCCAGATTCACCAGTGTGTACGTCTTGGCGTTTGATCGGGTCGAGAGGGTTTCCTTGATGTCACAGCTATAGGGAGTGTTGTCCCCATGGCGCGACTCAAAGTCGTAGCGGGTTGTGTAGGTGTAGTTATTGCCTGTCACTTGGCGTTCTTCACCGTAGATGATGGTCTTGATAATTTGCGCGAAATCATCGCTCACCTTCACCAGCTCGGTGCTGCTCTGGGCTGCCCCTTGCAACTGGGTTTCACGATACCAAGCGTCCGGATAGGCATTGTTGTGATCGCGACTATCCCCCTTGTGGTAATCGACATAGACAAAGGTGGCGTCCGGGTTTTCCCGTTTCAAGGCCTCTGTCTCGGTGAAGGACTGCTGCAAGCCGCGCACGATCTCCTGGGCCAGCGTGGCTGTCTCGCTATCACCGCTGGCGATGAAGTCCGCATACAGCTTCTGCTCAGAGATGTTGTAGTGACTGACAACACGGCTGACGGCCTGTTTCATCGAGGCGATCAACTGCTCCTGCTTTTGCCGGTTCGCCATGACGGTCTGGCAAGTCGTCTGTGATTGGGCTGCCAGCTCACTTTCTACACTGCTCCAGAGCACCGTGGTCAGCGGCGTCACATGGTAGACATCATCCTTGGTGATGGGGGCAAAGGTGGGAGGAAGGACCATCTGATAGGCTTCTGTTACCGGGCCAAGATCCTGGTCCACGGCATCTACCGGCACATCGACCACCAAGGGGGCGTATTGAGCGCAGGTTTGCAGGTCTACCGGCAGCTCTAACCGATAATCACCGGCATCATTGGTGGTTGTCTTGGGTTCACCATCATCCCACTGACGGTTGAAATTGAGATCGAGATAGACGGTAGCGCCTTGAATGTAACCATCAATCGCCTTTCCTGACATCGCCAAGGAGGCACTCGGTGGGGTTGGACTATCCGTGTTTCCACCGTCGCTACCACCACCGCCACAGCCTGACAAAGTAGCCATCAACATCATGGCCAAGGGGGTTTTCTTCATTGTTAGTTTCCCGTTTATTATTGGTATGCGATAACGCCCAGAGCATGGTCCGTTATCATCGTGATAATTTTATCTCGGTGTACGGCTATAAAATGTTGATTAGCCTCTGATTTATGAGTTTCTATTCACCGTGCTTGTCGTTGTTTTTGGCTTCAGTGCATCAAGGTGCAGACAGTTCTGTCTCGCACACGATGACTTCGCACTCTGATGGATCGGGGAAGTCTCCGCCTTCGTCGGTGACATATATCTTGTCGGCATGGACGCGGTAGTTACCCGCCGGGGTCAGCAGTGGGTTTTCATACGTGCCCTGATAATCGACAGAGACAGTGGTCGCACCATGGGATCTCAATGTGACGCGTCCATTGGGGGCGATAGTGATGGATTGTTGAATCCCATTTTCACCTCCGAAGTTGAAGTACCGGGTTCCCGTGAACGGCAGCGCCACGGCTTGCTGCTGTGGATCCCCGGTATGGTCAGCGCCTCTGGCGCTCTGGCACATTTTCTCTAGCAGCAGATCCAGCATCCCCTCTGGCTGTGGTCGTCCGTTAATCTCCAGCGCCTCCACAGAAAAACCATCATCTTGCATCCAGACTTGCACCATGGCCCGTGCAGGCTGACTGGCATAGGTGATGGTGCCGCTGACATTCACCAATTTCCGACCATCCGCCGCTTTCCCGCCGGTCCACTCGGGGTCTTCGAAAAAGCTGTTGACCATCTTCTCGACGGAGATGTTCGGGCACATCTCCAGCTCGCTTTCCTTGAGGGTTGCCACATCCAGCAGGCTGAGCAAGCCAGCCTGAGCCCCTGTCGAGCAGAGCATCAGTAAACCGACTGCAGTTTTTATGTTCATACAAGGCGCTCCTTACCACACCCATGAAAACGCGGATATGGGGCGGTAGTTATAGCGACGGTCAAACTCCTCCTGTGTCAGGCACAAAACACGGATGAACTCGATCACGGACAAGACCAGGGGGAGGCCGGTGGTGCAGAGTGCTAGGTAGATAAGCCCCCAGCCCCAGTTCCCGGTGTAGAACTTATGCAGACCAATGCCGCCGCCCAAGAATGCGAACACAGCGGTGAGCCCCTTGCGCTTGCCACGGTGCGCAACGGCGTTTGCGCCGTTTAGCGGTGCCTGCGGAGGAGTGGTCGCGGTAGAGGGGGGCAGGGAGGATGTTGCCACCTCTTTAATCGGCCATGCTGCGATATCGATAGGATTCAGCAGCTCATCCGTTATGGCTCGGGCTTTCTTCTTGGCGGCGCCGAAGGTATCGATGGCATCGACAAACGAGCCATTGAGGGTGAGCTGGATGGTCTCATTGCCTTGAGAGGCGAAATTCACGGTGATACGCATACCGAATGGGTTAAAGCCATATTTCCATGCGGCTTCGAGCCTGCCTTGGGTGCGCTCGATGGTTTTTAACGTGCCGCCCTGGGCTTGCAAATGGGCGGCGACATGATCGAAGAGTGGCTCATAGGGACTGGTGGAGCAAAGAGTGTTGTCGGACACTTTTTGCAGGCTGATGGTGTTCATGCATGACTCCTTGGATATCGACTGCGGGATGGTTGACGACAATGTGAAACAGCGGCGACAGGTGGTGTCGCGGTATGTCAGGCGCTGTCGCCAGATGTATAAACTGGGATCTTTGTCACAAATGGGTCAGGGCGGAGCCTGACTCATCAGGGTCAATAGATGGCGTAAATCACGGACGATCTGCTCATGGATAAAACCGGGCGAGATCACGGTCAGTCCCGGCATCCAGGATTTGATGATGGGCAGAATTTGATTGGCATCGAGCACACGACTGCTCAATAACAGCGCACCGTCATCCAGGGTTTTGACAATCTCCTGCTCGGGCAACAACGGACGATGCTGAAAGTTGATGGCGATGGAGGCACTGGCCTTGAGGAGCACCTCGATCATGCCGGAGCGCCAGAGTGTCGGATAGGTATCGATTTGTCGCGCAATGAGCGCATCGCGGGTAAAGGTCTGTTGCGATAGCTCAACCAGTGCGATGTGGCTCAGCGGATAGGCTTGCAAGCGTCCCTCGCTAACGCCGACCAAGTGCCAGGTGCCCTTGTAATTGACGAGCTGATAGGGGCTAAACAGCTGCTTGCGCTGGTCTTTGGTGATGAGCCAGCATTGCAGATGCTGGGTCAGCGCCTGCTCTAATACCGGTAACTGGTGAATGAGTGAGTCGGCGGATTGCCCATCGAACCCCTTGATGGAGAAGAGGCTGGGGTTGCTTCTTTCCAGCAACTGTCCCAGACGATGTTCACTGGCGCGGGGGAACAGGTCGGTGATGCCCAACTGCTCGGCCAGCTTTCGCAGCTTTCCATCGCTCTTGTGATTGAGGAACCCAGGATCCAGCCAGTATTGCTGGCTGCGGTGTTCTATCGGTAGATAACTGAGGCGTTGATTGAAATCCCGCTGCAGGGTGCGCACGGTGACGTTGTACTCGGTGGCCAGATCACTCAGGTGCAGCTTCTCACCGCTGTAGAGGCGGGTGAGGAGCATACCGAGGCGCTGAGCAATCTTGTCGTGTTCGTGCATACCATCAAGCAAGGGGAATAACCGTGTCGCGGATTATCCAAACAGGCCGCGACACGGCGTGACGAATTGGCTGGCAGGCAGTTTTTCGCAAAACCCATCATCGGCGATGGGTTTTTGTCATCAGGGGAAGGGTTTTGTTATCGACCGGCGAGAAGCGGTTGAGCTAGCTCAGAAGGGTTGAGCTGTGATTGATAGCAAAAAAAGTTGTCGAAAAATACTTATCAGGGAGGCTAATCAGAGATATCGGTATCTCACTTGGTAGTGGGATACCGATACATAACTATTCCTGAAATAAGATATGGCTGCTGTCTAAGAAAATACGGTTCGTTACGCTGCGCGTTAGAGTTAGAAATTCCCAAGTCTTACCTTATTAATAATATCTTCGTTGGATTTGCTATATGTTGTCTCATGATCATGGATGGTTGAGCTAAAATAAGTGCCACCGGCAAAGTTTATTGACCACCCGTTATAAAAATCTTTCTCACCCTTTATGTCTAGAGTTCCTACTCTAGCGTGATTTGCAATATGAACCATTCCCCTCCATTCAAGCTGGTCATTTTCCATCTCATGGCCGTAATTTTTGACGAGCATTAATTCCTTAGAGAAGGATAAGTTTGAAAAGATTAAACTATATTTTAATTTAATCTCCTTGTTCTTTAGAAAAAACAAGGAATCATTATAGCTTATCGTTTGCCAAAGTCCTCGGCTGGTTTTATGAGTAAAGCCATTTTCTTGGTTGAAATATTTCACTTCAACACCAAAATAAGAATTTTGAAAACCCTCATTAATTAAATGCTCTTTAGGGAATAAAATATAATCGATTCTTACATTAACGTTCTCAGACAAATGAACGCCACAAACTTCAGGGTAAATGTAAAAGTCTCTAGTTAATTTTTCATTGAACCAAGATTTTAATTCTGGTTCACTTGTAAACCGATGTGTTGTTTCACGTAACTTATTATATTTTTCTTTCTTTATAAGAACCGTTTGATTAATCAAAGCTCGAATTGCATTTTCCACTCCAAACTCTTCTTTAATGTCATCTATAAAGCTGGCTAGTTTTTCATTAATCTCTTTAAGTTTATTTTGTTCAGCTGAAATAGTTGATTGGTAATTGGGGAATCCATGAATAGCATTGATAATTCTTCGTTCTTCTTCCCATAGAGAAGAGATTTCCTCATAAGCCAATCTATTTTCGATTGATCGTTTTTCTTCTATACGAGGGTCAAAAACTCTTGGTTGCTTACCATTAAGCAACTTCAATGCTTCAATCTTTTTTAATGAACCTCCACGCTGTTCACCACATTGATTACATTGATAAACAAAGTGTACAGATCTAGTTATCACCTGACACCGGCCTCATGCGTATTCCGGCGAAGTTGAACAGCCATTCCGGCCAACGTGAACACCCTGATCCTTAACGCGCTCACGTCATCC